>NZ_JAILZV010000139.1 GCF_023512315.1 Anoxybacillus sp. | reverse complement strand
TTTTGAATTTCCATCGCTTTTTCTGGCGACAAAAAGAGCTTGTCCCCATTTAAGTGGTTGCGGAAATAGACGCCTTCTTCTTCAATTTTGCGAAATTCACTTAAGCTGAATACTTGAAAGCCACCGGAGTCGGTTAAAATGCCGCGATCCCAATTCATAAACGAATGAAGCCCGCCTGCTTCTTTCACAATCTCATGCCCCGGACGAAGCCATAAATGATACGTATTGCTTAAAATAATGCCGGCGCCCATTTCTTTCAATTCTTCCGGCGACAACGTTTTTACGGTCGCTAGCGTCCCAACTGGCATAAACATCGGCGTTTCAAATGAGCCGTGCGGCGTATGGATCATTCCAAGCCGCGCGCCCGTTTGTTTACATGTTTTCACTAGTTCATATCGAATCGCCAAATGGATAACTCCCTTCTTAAATAATCAACATCGCATCGCCAAAGCTAAAAAAGCGATAGCGTTCTCTCACCGCTTCTTCGTACGCACGCAATACGTTTTCGCGCCCTGCCAACGCGCTGACGAGCATAATGAGCGTCGATTTCGGCAGATGGAAGTTGGTCACCATCCCATCAATTGCTCGAAATTCGTAGCCCGGATAAATGAAAATATCTGTCCAGCCGCTTTCGGCAATGAACGTGCCATTATGGCGCGTGGCGATTGTTTCGAGCGTGCGCGTTGACGTTGTACCAACGGCAATAATTCGCCCGCCGCGCTGCTTCACATCGTTTAATAAGCGAGCTGTTTCTTCCGTCATTTGGTAAAACTCCGCATGCATGTCGTGCTCTTCGACGTTCTCGACATTGACTGGGCGGAACGTACCAAGCCCAACATGTAGCGTAATAAAAGCGATATGTACGCCTTTTTCGCGAATATCGTCAAGCAATTGTTCCGTAAAATGAAGTCCTGCCGTCGGCGCCGCTGCCGAACCGCGTTCGCGGGCGTAAACGGTCTGATAGCGCTCGCGGTCTTCTAATTGCGCTTTAATGTACGGCGGCAATGGCATTTCGCCAAGCGATTCTAATATTTCATAGAAAATGCCATCATAGTGAAAAGTAAGCACTCTGCCACCGTGCTCTAACGTCCCTTCACATACCGCTTGTAACCGCCCATCCCCGAAAGTAATGACCGTTCCTTCTTTGACGCGCTTGGCTGGTTTCACAAGCGTTTCCCAACGATCTCCATCGAGTTGTTTTAACAAGAGCACTTCCACCTTTGCCCCTGTACCCTCTTTCTCTCCATAAAGCCTTGCCGGCAATACGCGTGTATCATTTAAAACAAGGCAGTCGCCTGGTTGTAAATACGATAAAATGTTGCGAAAGGTTTCATGCGCTAGTTCGCCTGTTCGTTTATTTAACACCATTAGCCGTGACGCTTCTCGGTTCGGTAACGGTGTTTGGGCAATTAACTCCTCTGGCAAATAAAAATCAAATAAGTCTACTTTCATGTACATTCACCTATTTCTTTTAGTTTAACGAAACCGGCCGATGACGTAAAAAATGAGCGAAAGCACGATACTTAATAGTATTGACGTGACAACCGGAAAGTAAAAGGTCGTATTCCCTTTTTGAATGATGATATCGCCCGGGAGACGACCGAGCTTCACAAACTGCATAACAAACCCAACAACAAGCAAAATCGCACCCATTAGCATAATCATTTTCGGGAAATTGCTCATTTTGGTTCCTCCATTCCAAAATGTCGGTACGCTATTGGTGTGACGATACGGCCGCGCGGTGTTCGCTGCAAAAAGCCGATTTGCAGTAAGTACGGCTCGTATACATCTTCAATCGTTTGCGCTTCTTCGCCAATCGTTGCCGCAATCGTTTCCACCCCAACAGGACCGCCGCGAAACTTTTCGATCATCGCCTGCAATAGTTTATGGTCGATATGGTCAAGCCCTAAACGGTCGACTTGCAGTAATTCGAGCGCTTCGTTTGCTAACGTCGCTGTGATCGTTCCGTCGCCTTTTACTTGGGCAAAGTCGCGGACGCGCCGCAACAATCGGTTGGCGATGCGCGGCGTTCCGCGTGAGCGCTTCGCAATTTCAACCGCCGCTTCTTCCTCAATCGCCACTTCTAAAAGACTAGCCGCCCGTGTGACAATTTGGGCGAGCTGCTCTGGTCGATAATATTCTAATCGGCTTAATACACCAAATCGGTCACGAAGCGGGGCAGACAATGCACCTGCTCTTGTCGTTGCCCCAACAAGCGTAAATGGTGGTAGGTCAAGTCGAATCGACCGCGCTGTTTGCCCTTTGCCGATGACGATATCTAAACAATAATCTTCCATCGCTGGGTATAACACTTCTTCTACCGCTCGGGGAAGACGGTGAATTTCATCGATAAACAATACGTCCCCAGGCTCCAGCGCCGTTAAAATCGCTGCTAAATCGCCTGGGCGCTCAATCGCTGGTCCTGACGTCGTCCGCAAGCGAACGCCCATTTCGTTAGCGATAATGGCAGCGAGCGTCGTTTTCCCAAGCCCTGGGGGGCCGTATAATAGGACATGGTCAAGCGTTTCGTTCCGCAGTTTCGCCGCTTCAATAAATATTTTTAAGTTATTTTTCACTTGCTCTTGGCCGATATATTCTTGTAACACTTTCGGACGGAGGCTATATTCTAACGACGCTTCATCCGCCGACGCCCCTCCGGCGACAAGGCGCTCTTCCATCATACTCCCCCCCTTACTTTAATAATAGCTGCAACGCGCGCTTAATATACTGGTCGGTAGACATCGTTTCCGTTTTTAAAAGAGGTTCGATTTTACGAATTTCTCTTTCTGCATAACCAAGCGCTTTTAACGCTTCAAGCGCTTCAGCAAGCGCTGTTTCTTGTTCTGGTTCGGTCCAATGAGAGAAATCCGAAACGTCTGTAGTCATGTGCGCTAATTTCCCTTTTAAATCGAGAATCATTTGCCGCGCTGTTTTTTTTCCGACGCCAGGGAATTTGCATAAAAATGCTTCGTTTTCCGCTTCGATGGCGTTTACAAGCTGCTTCGGCTCCCCTGCGGCTAAAATTGCCAATCCTCCCTTTGGACCGATGCCCGATACTTGCAATAGTTTCGCAAACAACGTCCGTTCTTCGCGCGTTCGAAACCCGTATAATGCCATGACATCTTCGCGCACGTATTGATATGTATAGACCGTCACGATTGTATCACGGTCTGGCTGAAACGAAAACGGATTAGGCGTAAAAATTTGATAGCCAACCCCGTGCGTTTCGATTACAACGTATTCCGGACAAACATAATCCACTACTCCACGGACAAACTCAATCAACACCGTTCCCCTCTCTTTCTCACTGTTTCTCATTGTACCACATCCAGCAAAAAAAGCGAATGTATATTCTCTCTAATAGCGCCTGCGCTGCATACAAAAAAGACTTATCGTTCGATAAGCCTTTTAGTCGGTGAGGGCAAACGGGCGGTAGGCGGCTAAAATGTCTTCGTACCGCGCTTTGGAAACGACACGAATGCCTTTTTTCAACTGTTGCTGTTTTCGGCTTTCTAATTTTTTTACATCAATTTGAAAAAACGATTGGATAATGCGCGAAGACGGCGTTGGCTTCCCTTCAAAAATGGACAGCGTCCCATCTTTTGTTAAGCCGAAATAGCCATTTGCTTTCGCTAATGGCGAAATGTCGTTGATCGCTTTTTGAAAAACAATTTGCTTGTCATCGAAATCAACGAGCTGCCAATCACTATATTTTTTCCATATTTCATGCATCGACGTGACCGTTTCTTTGCGAATTTCTTCACTTACTTGTCCGTCTAAATACATTCGCTCTAATAAAATGGTCAGTTGTACCGATTGTGCGGATGGATGCGAAGAAGCGATAAATAAAGAAATTGCTAGTAAAAAGCACGCGCTCACCGTTCGCATGTTGTTCCCCCTCTTGGTTGAAAAATATTTTGCTCATTTGTAGTTTCGCCAGCTGTTGAAATTTTATCCAAAAAAATGCCCACAATATGTGAGCATCGTTAATTCGACTCTTTCACTAACCGTTCGCGGTCGAGAAAATGAGGAGGCTGTTCGAGCCAGCCGCGCTCAATCATTAAATTGACGCCGTCTTCCGCATATGCCCCCGCCTTCGCCATAAACGCTGCATATAATGCCGCTAAATCTCTGCGCATCGTCAATGATAACGCCTGCCCGTACATGGCAATTCCTACCCCTGACAGCGTATTGATTAAAAAGAGCATCAGTTGCTCCGAAAATGGCGCGACTGTCGAATCATTAACGACCGTATCCCATGTCATTGATGCAGGGATATCATTTTCTTGCAACACGTCAAAAATCGAAATGATAATATCAGACGTGACTCGTTGTCCGCGAATAAAGAAATTGCGAATATCCGGGTCTTTCGTCACTTGAGCAAAGCCGATTAGCGTCGATTTGGCGATTTCGTTATTGATGGAGTTCATCACTAAATACGCCGCTTCTACTGCCAACAGCGGCCGGCGGCGCCCAAGCCATCCCGTTAAAAAGCTTTGCTTTTCAACATAATCGACTTTCTTCGGATACTCCATATATGGCGGGCGAATATGTACCCCTTTTTCTTTCATCACCGTGCGCACGTTAGCATTTAGTTCAATCACCTCTTGGATAAATCCAGTAAACAATCGGTGAATATCTTCGCGAGATGCCATCACAATCGTTGTCATATGCGACGATATTTTAAATTGCGTCATTTGGTTAATATATTCTAAATAAAAGACGTCGGAAAAAAGCTTCGGGGCTTCGATATTTACATGTTTAGTGACTGGAAAGCCGTCTGGCTTGGCTATTCCTTCTTCTTGAAATAGCTTTTCTAACGCTCGCAGATGATTTTGTACTACTTGAATCATTTTTTCGACCACTGCTCTCACTTCCGCATCTTCTGCGGTTTGTTTAAAATGCGTCATGACGCATTCGACCATGCTGTCGTACATATATGTGTGCCAACTATTCGCAATTTCGGCACTTGTCAACCGTATCGTTTTTGTTTTCACTCATCATCCCTCCCATTTGACATTAGTATGTTCGCGAGCGAAAAAAATATGTAAAAAAAGAAACCGCTTCTTCCAGCGGTTTCTATTCCATATCAGATTCGTCTAAATTGTGGTACACTTCTTGGACGTCGTCATCGTCCTCGAGCATGTCGATTAATTTTAGCATTTTTGTTAAATCGTCGCCGGTTAGTTTCGTGTATGTTTGCGGAACCATCGTAATTTGAGCCTCGACGAACGTAAAGCCGTTTGCCGAAAGTGCGTTTTTCACATCTTCAAACTGTTCAGGGGCGGTATAAATTTCAAACGAATCGTCCGTCGTTTCCATTTCTTCTGCTCCCGCTTCAATCGCTTGAAGAAGCATGTCGTCTTCTTCAATGTCTAACTCTTCACGGGCAATAACAAGCAGTCCTTTCCGTTCAAATAAATACGATACGCACCCCGTTTCCCCAAGGTTTCCGCCGTTTTTCGAGAACGCGACGCGAACGTTAGAGGCCGTACGGTTTTTATTATCGGTTAAACAAACGACCATCACCGCTACGCCGCCTGGACCGTATCCTTCATAACGAATTTCTTCGTAGTTGGCATGATTTTGGTTTCCTGTCGCTTTTTTAATGGCGCGTTCAATATTTTCGTTCGGCATGTTTGCCGCTTTCGCTTTTTCAATGACGAGGCGCAAGCTGGCGTTCGTGCTCGGGTCACCGCCCCCCATTTTGGCGGCGACGTAAATTTCTTTCGCCAATTTCATAAATATTTTTCCGCGTTTGGCGTCTTGTGCATTTTTCCGCCGTTGAATATTTTTCCACTTGGAATGTCCAGCCATTGTGAATTTCTCCTCTCATGACACGAAATTTCCGATACTACTATAACAAAAAATCCGCCCGCGGTAAAATAGCATAGAGATGCCGCTTGGCATCTCTATCGGGTGTTGGCGGGGTGTTCGATAATTTCCCCTTTATAAAAAATCGTTTTTAATTCACGTTCGATTTCCGTAACCGGACGACCGTAGCGAATGTTGTTGTCGATGACGCGTGCGCGCTGAAAAACACTTGGATTGGAGACGACGCGCACGTGTTTCCCTTTCGTGTATGGCGCTACCGCTTGAGCAACTTGGTGTTCGACGCGAGTTGCATCCGCTGCGTTCGTGGCGACCGCTACAAGCACATGCCCTTTATAGACGAGCGCGCGCGCATCGGTTACGTTTTTCACCTTCATTGCTTGATTAGCGACCGTTTCCGCTAACCGGCCGTCGTAACGGTCGTAATACGACGGATGCGTTCTGGCAGTCATCGGGTTTAAATGCCCGTGGTAATTTTTATCGGCTGCGCCAAAATTAGCAGGAAGGGGAAGCGTTGGATTCGTTCGCTTCGTGTAACGCCCCGTCATGTCAACGTTTAATAAATCGGCGAGCGGGCCATTTTGGTTGTCCATCATATACGCGTTTCCGTAATTTTCACGATTCGTGCCGTAACGACCGTACATATATTGGTCGCGGTCGGTCGAATAATACCCGATCGGACGGGCAGCATCACGATAACGAGGATTATTGTCCTCTGCATAGTTCGCACATGCTGCAAGCCCCCCAATACAACAAACAGCGCTTAGTACTGCGATCGTTTTCCGCAACGAAAAACCCCCCTTATTTGCCCTCGGACCAGTGGTCCATTTTTAGCTTGGCAAATAAGCAAGGGTTTACTCTTCCTTCGATTAAAATTTTGGCGGTGCAATTGCCAATTGGCGTTTATGGTGGGAACGGTTGTGTAGCCGTTCAATAATTTGCCGGTCTTTTTCCGGAATGTCTTCGCCTTTTAAATATTTATCAATCATTTCGTATGTCGTTCCCATTTCACTTTCGTCCGTTTGTCCTTCCCAAAGCCCTGCGCTTGGTGCTTTCGTAATAATTTCTTCTGGAACGCCGAGAATGCGCGCCATTTCGCGTACTTCCCCTTTCGTAAAATGAACGAGCGGAACTAAGTCAACGCCACCATCCCCATATTTTGTGAAATATCCGGTATGCCATTCAGCGGCATTGTCTGTTCCGACAACAAGGTAGCCGTAGTTATTCGCAACGGCATACAACGTCGTCATGCGTAGACGCGCTCTCGTGTTCGCGTCGCCAAGCTTTGCTGCTTCTTCGTTCCATTCCCCTTTTTCTTTTAGCTCGTTTTCAATTTCGCGAAATAACGTTTGATGCGTTTCTGTTAAGTCAATCACAAGGTGCTTAATGCCGCAGCTTTCCACGACTTTCAATGCATCTTCTTTATCTTTTGGATTGCTTTTGCACGGCATAATCAATCCAAGCGAATCGTTCGGAAACGCTCGCTTAATTAAATGGGTCACTACCGCTGAGTCAATACCGCCGCTAATGCCGACAACCGCTCCATTTAACCCCGCATTGTGCACTTGTTCACGAAGCCACGCAATTAACTTTTCAATTTTTTGTTCCATCATCTCGATCTGACTCCCTTTCACGAAAAATGGCATATACGCTATCTTATCATATTCATGATTTTTTGCACAAACCGTTTGCGGTGCTCAAAATGGGAAAG
>NZ_JAILZV010000138.1 GCF_023512315.1 Anoxybacillus sp. | reverse complement strand
ACATTGCCGTTTTTATATAACGTAAAAAAGCGTGTCCGGCAAGCGATGGCACAAGAACTAGAACAATGGGGCTATGAATTTATTGAGACGCCGACGTTAGAATATTACGAAACGGTCGGCACTGCCTCTGCAATTGCTGACCACCAGCTGTTTAAACTATTAGACCAACAAGGGCATACGCTCGTCTTACGACCAGATATGACGGCGCCAATCGCCCGTTTAGCCGCTTCCCGCCTTTACCAGCATGGAAATCCGCTTCGCTTGGCGTACCATGCGAACGTGTTTCGCGCCCAACAGCGCGAAGGCGGGCGACCGGCGGAGTTTGAGCAAATTGGCGTAGAATGCATTGGCGACGGAACGGTGACAGCCGATGCGGAAGTGATTCGCTTAATGATTGCGGCGTTAGAAAACGTTGGGCTAGAGCGGTTTGCGGTGGCGGTCGGGCATATCGGCTATGTGAACGCCTTGTTTGTCGATGTGCTAGGCAACGAAGAGCGGGCGAACGTGTTGCGTCGCTTTTTATATGAAAAAAATTACGTCGGCTATCGCCATCACGTAAAATCGCTCCCGCTTTCGTCCATCGACCAGCAACGGCTGTTAAAGTTGCTTGAGTTGCGCGGAGACGATACAGTGCTTTCGAGCGCTCGCGAACTTGTGCAGAGCGAAGCAGGAATAAAAGCAGTCGAAGAGCTTTCGGAGCTATGGAACGCCCTCCAGTTGTTTGGCGTAGCGAATACGGTAAAAATGGATATGACGCTTGTCAGCCATATGAGCTACTATACGGGCATTTTATTTGAAGTATACGCCGATGGCATTGGTTTCCCGCTTGGAAACGGGGGGCGTTACGATGAGCTGCTCGAAAAGTTTTCGTGCAAAGCGCCGGCTACCGGGTTCGGCATTCGGCTTGACCGGTTGATTGAGGCACTCCCGGAAACAGGGATGGACGACGAGATCGAATGCATCATTTTCAGCCAAGAGCGATTTGCCGAGGCGATTCAGTTGGCGAACGAAAAACGACGCGAAGGAAAAAAAGTCGTGTTGCAACATATCACCGGCATTCGCGATATTGACGCTTACAGCAAACGCTATGCAGCGATCACATATTTGCTCGGTCGAGCGGGAAAGGAGGAATAGGGCGATGTTGACGATTGCGATGCCGAAAGGACGCATTTTTGACGAAGCGCTCGAATTGTTGCGCAAAGCAGGGTATGCACTTCCACCGGAATTTGCCGAGTCGCGCAAATTGATGATTGACATTCCGCAAGAAGAGATGCGTTTTATTTTAGCCAAACCGATGGATGTCGTGACATACGTCGAACATGGTGTGGCCGATTTAGGAATCGCCGGAAAAGATGTATTGCTCGAAGAAGAACGCGACGTCTATGAATTGCTCGATTTACGCATTAGCCAATGCCGTTTGGCGGTGGCGGGACTCCCGAACAGCCGTTTGAACGACATCGCTCCGCGCGTTGCGACGAAATATCCAAACGTTGCCTCTAGCTATTTCCGGGAGCAAGGAGAACAAGTGGAAATCATCTCGCTCAACGGATCGATTGAGCTCGCGCCGTTAATCGGGTTGGCGGACCGCATCGTGGACATCGTCTCAACCGGTCGGACGTTAAAAGAAAATGGCTTAGTCGAGTTTGAAAAAATTGCCGATGTCACCTCGCGTCTCATCGTCAATCCAGTGAGCTATCGCATGAAAGATCAAAAAATTGATGAGCTCGTTGAACGGTTGTCAGCGGTGATTACGAACGAGGAGGATGAATCATGAAAATTGAACGAGTAACGGGACGTCTCTCATTGCGGCGGACGATTGAAACAGGTACGGAAGAGCAAAGACGGGCTGTTCAAAACATCATTCACGATGTTCGCACACATGGAGACACCGCATTAAAAATGTATACCGAGAAATTTGACCAAGTAACATTGGATTCTTTGCTTGTATCGGAGTCGGAAATCGAAGCAGCTTACAAAGAAATAAGCGAGGACATGCTGGCGATCCTTCGCGAAGCAGCAGCGAATATTCGCGATTATCACGAGCGGCAAAAACGAGAATCGTGGATCATGACAAAAGAAGATGGAACGATGCTTGGGCAAAAAGTGACGCCGTTGGATGCGGTTGGACTGTACGTTCCGGGGGGAACGGCAGCGTATCCGTCATCGGTGTTAATGAACGTCATCCCTGCTCAAGTGGCAGGCGTCAAACGAATCGTCATCGTGTCCCCACCGAATAAACAAGGGACGCTTCCTGCCGGCGTGTTAGTTGCTGCGCATGAACTTGGCGTAAAAGAAATCTATAAAGTCGGCGGCGCCCAAGCGATTGCGGCGCTAGCGTACGGAACGGAAACGATTCAGCCAGTTGATAAAATTTTCGGGCCAGGCAACATTTACGTGGCGCTAGCGAAACGGGAAGTGTTCGGACAAGTGGCGATCGATATGATCGCAGGACCGAGCGAAATTGTCGTATTGGCTGATGAAACCGCGAAAGCGCATGAAATTGCGGCGGATCTTTTGTCACAAGCGGAACACGACGAGCGCGCCTCAAGCATTCTCGTTACTCCTTCACTGAAGTTGGCGCACGAAGTGGCAAACGAAGTGCAAAAACAGCTTGAAACGTTGCCGCGCCAAGCGATTGCGGCAGCTTCCATTGCGCAATACGGGGCGATTTATGTGACGGATACAATGGAAGAAGCACTTGCGGTCGTCAATGAATTAGCACCGGAGCATTTAGAAGTAATGACCGCAGAACCGATGCTTGTGCTTGGGCAAATTCGCCACGCTGGCGCGATCTTTTTAGGTCGTTTCAGCTCTGAGCCTGTCGGCGATTATTTTGCCGGTCCCAACCACGTATTGCCGACGAACGGAACGGCAAGGTTTTCAAGCGGCTTAAGTGTCGATGAATTTGTCAAAAAATCAAGCATTATTTTTTACAGCGAACAAGCGTTAAAAGAAAACGGCGGCAAAATTGCCGCATTTGCGAGAGCAGAAGGGCTAGAGGCGCATGCGCGGGCGATCGAGGCAAGGGGGACAGAGCGATGAGAAAAGCAGCCATTTCACGGACGACAAACGAAACAGACATTCAACTGGAACTAACGATTGACGGCGAAGGAAACGCCCAGTTAGACACAGGAGTTCCTTTTTTAACTCATATGTTGGATTTGTTTGCGAAGCATGGACAGTTTGATTTGCGTGTCAACGCGAAAGGCGATACGTATATTGACGACCACCATACGACGGAAGATATCGGCATTTGCTTAGGACAGGCGTTGCGCGAGGCGCTCGGCGAGAAAAAAGGGATTAAACGCTACGGCAATGCGTTTGTGCCGATGGATGAAGCGCTGGCGCAAGTCGTGATCGACTTAAGCAACCGGCCGCATTTTGCGTTTCGCGGCGAATTTCCAAGCCAAAAAGTCGGGACGTTTGATGTGGAATTAGTGCACGAATTTTTATGGAAACTCGCTTTAGAAGCGCGCATGAACTTGCATGTCATCGTTCATTACGGCCGCAACACGCACCATATGATTGAAGCGGTATTTAAAGCGTTAGGGCGTGCGTTAGACGAAGCGACGATGATCGACCCGCGCGTCAAAGGAGTTCCATCAACGAAAGGGATGTTGTAAATGATCGGCATTATTGATTACGGGATGGGGAATTTATATAGCGTCAGCAAAGCGCTTGAGCGGCTAGGATGCGAATATATCGTATCGAGCGATCGAGAGCAATTGAACCAAACGAACGGTCTCGTTTTGCCGGGCGTTGGCTCATTTCGCGATGCGATGCACATCTTGAATGAAACAGGGCTTTCGACGTTCATTCGTACCGCTGTTCAAGAAGGAATGCCGCTACTTGGCATTTGCCTTGGCATGCAGCTATTGTTTGAAGAAAGCGAAGAAAATGGGAGAACGGCAGGGCTACAGCTATTGAAAGGGCGCGTCGTCCGTTTTCCTGGCGTTACGGCTACTGGCGAGACATATAAAGTGCCGCATATGGGCTGGAACCGGCTGCAATTTCGCCATTCGTCCCCGATTTTAGCTGGTGTAGAAGAAGGATACGTCTATTTCGTGCATTCGTATTATGTCGATACAGACGACGATTCGGTGGTGTTGGCTAGCAGTGTCTACGATGTCGACGTTCCTGCTGTAGTCGGTAAAGACCGGGTGTTTGGGACGCAGTTTCACCCAGAAAAAAGCAGCACGACTGGCATGCGCATTTTACAAAACTTCGTGAGCTTTGTCGAAGGAAAGGGGAGTTAGAGATGGCGGCATTTACGATATATCCAGCGATTGATATGCGCGGCGGCAAATGTGTTCGCCTGTTGCAAGGCGATTATACTAAAGAAACGGTGTACGGCGATTCACCATTCGAGATGGCGCGTTTGTTTGCCGAGCAAGGCGCACAATGGATTCATATGGTCGATTTGGATGGGGCGAAAGAAGGGAAGCGTGTGAATGATCGCTTTGTGCTTGAAGTCGTCCAAAATTTAAACGTCAACGTGCAAATCGGCGGCGGCATTCGTACGGAAGAAGATGTCGCCTATTATTTAGAAAATGGGGTTACCCGTGTCATTTTAGGCAGCGCCGCGATCTCGAATCCGGCGTTTGTGAAAAACATGCTTTTGACATACGGCGAGCGAATTGCGATCGGCATTGATGCGAAAAACGGGTTTGTGGCGACAGAAGGATGGCTGAATACGTCGAATGTCAAGGCGACCGAACTCGGAAAAGAACTGGCAGAGGCTGGTGCGGAAACGTTTATTTTTACAGACATTGCGACCGATGGGATGCTGTCTGGTCCGAACGTAAAAGCAGCGATCGAGATGGCGCAGGCAACCGGAAAAGACGTCATTGCTTCTGGCGGGGTGAGTTCGTTGGCAGATGTGCAAACATTAGCAGCGCATGTTGCGGATGGCGTCGCCGGGGCGATTGTCGGCAAAGCGTTGTATACGAACCAGTTTACGCTCGCAGAAGCGTTAAAGGTGGTGCAGCAATGATTACAAAGCGCATTATTCCTTGCTTAGATGTGAAAGACGGCCGTGTCGTTAAAGGCGTGCAATTCGTGCAATTACGCGATGCCGGCGATCCTGTCGAGCTGGCGAAGTTTTACGATGAACAAGGTGCAGATGAACTTGTCTTTTTAGATATTTCGGCTTCTCATGAAGGACGCAAAACGATGGTCGAAGTTGTCGAGCAGGTGGCGGCGCAGCTGGCAATTCCGTTTACCGTTGGCGGCGGCATTCATTCGCTTGACGATATGAAAAAGATTTTGCGCGCAGGAGCAGACAAAGTGTCGCTCAATACAGCGGCTGTGAACAACCCAAATCTCGTGACGGAAGGGGCGGACTTTTTCGGTTCGCAATGCATCGTTGTTGCCATCGACGCCAAATATGATGAAACGATTCAATCGTGGCGCGTCTATACGCATGGCGGACGTCGTGCGACCGAATGGGAAGTCGTAGCATGGGCGCAAGAAGTCGTCGCGCGCGGCGCCGGAGAGATTTTATTGACGAGCATGGATTGCGATGGCGGGAAAAATGGCTTTGATGTTGCATTGACGAAAACGGTGAGCGAAGCGGTGCCTGTTCCTGTCATCGCTTCCGGTGGGGCAGGGAGCGCGGAACATTTTCTTGCGGCGTTCGTCGAAGGAAAAGCAGATGCTGCGTTGGCTGCTTCCATTTTCCATTATAAAGAAACATCGGTGCGCGAAGTGAAACAGTATTTGCGCACGCAAGGGGTGAACGTCCGATGAATGATATTCGTTTTAACGAGCAAGGGCTTGTGCCGGTCATTGTTCAAGATGCACAAAGCAAAGAAGTGTTAACGTTAGCGTACATGAATGAACAGTCGTTGCAAAAATCGCTCGAAACGGGGGAAACGTGGTTTTATAGCCGCTCTCGTCAAGCGCTTTGGCATAAAGGAGAAACGTCCGGCTATACGCAGCGTATTGTCGAGATGCGCTACGATTGTGACCGCGATGCGCTACTTGTCCTTGTGGAGCCGAAAGGACCTGCTTGTCATACAGGAAGTTATTCGTGTTTTTCCCATCGGCTGACTGGGGAGTACCAAGAGCCGGCTGCTCAGCGTTTTGCCATTATTAATGAGCTAGAACGCGTGATTGCCGCAAGGGAGACAGAACGTCCAGAAGGGGCGTACACGACGTATTTGTTCGACAAAGGCGTCGATAAAATATTAAAGAAAGTCGGCGAAGAAGCAGCAGAAGTAATTATTGCGGCGAAAAATCGCCATCCGGAAGAACTGAAATGGGAAGTAGCCGATTTATTGTACCATTTGCTTGTATTATTGCGCGAACAGAAGCTGCCGCTCGATGACGTCCTTGCAGTCTTAACCGAACGGCATGCCGGCAAATAAACGGAAGCTGGCTCATTAGTGAGCTAGCTTCTGTTATTTTTTTTGGAAATGTTCCGGTTGGACGAAAGAATGTGATATACTTCTTTTCGGTGAATTCAACGGAGTATGGAGGAATAAATGAACAAACAATTCAAACGGAAACGATCGACAACGAAGGTCATTCCGTTCATTCAGAGCGGAGATTATTATTTTACGAAAGGGTTACGTGCGTATCGGCGTCGTGATTTATGGAAAGCGAAAAAATATTTGGAACGAGCGGTGCATCTTGAGGGGAAGGAAGCAATGTTCGTCTGCCAGCTAGCGGTCGTGCTTGCAGAGTTAGGCGAATATCAGGCGTCGAACGATTGGTTATTAAAAATCACTACTGAATTAGATCCGGAGATGAACGAATGCTTTTACTTTTTAGCCAACAATTACGCCCATCTCGGCTTGTTTCGCGAGGCGATGAACTATGCGGAAAAATATTTAGAGAGAGAGCCTGACGGTAGTTTCGCCGAGGAAGTAGAAGATTTAATCGACTTATTGAGCATTGAACAAGAAGGGCTCGATGACCAAGAAGATTTAATTATACAGCAAGAAAAGGCGCGGATGTTGTTAGAAAAGGGCGAGTTTTTGGCGGCGATTCAAGTTTTAGAGGAAATGGTGAAGGAGTTTCCAGAGTTTTGGTCAGCATACAATAATTTAGCGCTGGCACATTTTTATATGGGGAATACAGAACGGGCGCAACAAATTTTGCAAGAGGTACTTGAAAAAAATCCAGGGAATTTGCATGCGCTTTGCAACTTGCTTGTTTTTTTCTATTATTTGCAAGAGAATGAACAGGTGCAACGGTTGGCAGACGAGCTAGCATGTGTGCATCCATTTTTAATCGAGCATCGGTACAAGCTAGGAGCAACGTTTGCTCTTGTCGGTCGCTTTGAACTCGCGTTTAAATGGCTGCGTCACCTATATAAAATCGGGTTTGACGGCGACTATTCGTTTTATTATTGGCTTGCGCATTCGGCATACTATACCGGCCACAAACAGCTTGCGAAAACAGCATGGGAAAAAGTGATGGCGCAAAGTCCGGAAAAGCTAGGGCAAGAGCCGTGGGCTCCGGCTGGCAAACTGATGCGATGGTTGACGAGTGCGGATACGGCCGAAGTGTTATACGGGCTATATATGATGAGCAAATCGCTCACACCGGA
>NZ_JAILZV010000137.1 GCF_023512315.1 Anoxybacillus sp. | reverse complement strand
TTATGATCCCAATGAAGAATTTTCAATTTATCCCGCCCACGATTGCAGAACACAAAAAGGCTAGAAGAAAAGGGATCAAGCTGGAATGTTTCTTGGACGATAGCTGCCAATCCGTCGATGGATTTTCGCAAATCCGTACTCCCTCGTGCGAGGTACACATGGGTCACCGTGGCCGCATTCAACATAACGTTTTCAACACCTTCACCACATCAGCCAAAAGTGAAGGGTTAAACCCTTGCTTTACCTCGATCGAACATTCGCCGATTTTCACTTGGATGGAGCCGTCGTCGCTCGATGGATTTACCATGACAACGGATGTCCACGTGGTAGAAGGTTTAGATGAAACAGTTGGGTCTTCCATCCGTTTGAGCCAATACTTCAACTGATGAGCCTTTAAACCATTCTGTTGACACCATTTGGCTCGTGAGAGACCGCTTGCCCTGTAATCGGCGATGCGCTGTTCCCATTCACGTCTCAATTCGTTTTTATCCATACTAAAACTCCTTTAATTAAGATTTCTAAAGGAATTATGGCATGGATATAGGGGCAAAACTAGGTGGGGAGAGTTTGACGCTTACGTTGCGCCTGCTTTACATCCCACTACGTTCAGATAAAACAGACGTGTATTCCCCTAGCTTTTCAGTTTCTCGTGACTTTACATCCCACTACGTTCAGATAAAACTTAATGTCGTGTCTAAATCTGATGCGGTTGGGGTCTTTACATCCCACTACGTTCAGATAAAACTTAGAATCGCATCAAAAAAGTCCTCCGTTACTTTTCGGCTTTACATCCCACTACGTTCAGATAAAACGCGTGACATATATCACGGAGATTCCGAAGGATATACCTTTACATCCCACTACGTTCAGATAAAACTTAAAAGGCGTCGAGCGGTCAGCGAAAATCGAGGGAATCTTTACATCCCACTACGTTCAGATAAAACTGTATCATCTTTCCAAACTTCTGCGAACGGAGTAACCTTTACATCCCACTACGTTCAGATAAAACAAATTTGACGGGTTACGCATCGTGACAAAAGAAGCCTTTACATCCCACTACGTTCAGATAAAACGTAAACGACCTTTATTTCTGCTTGTCCCGGATACATTACTTTACATCCCACTACGTTCAGATAAAACGTTTCCGTTTCCTGCTGCCTGACCATTCGGGACAAAACTTTACATCCCACTACGTTCAGATAAAACTTTAATCGCTTCTACTCCGTCAATCATTCCACTGCATCTTTACATCCCACTACGTTCAGATAAAACTCGAACAAATGCGACCAATCGGTGCGTCTGTCACGCTTTACATCCCACTACGTTCAGATAAAACTGGCTTGGTTGCCAACCGTCATCCTTTAAACTTTGCGGCTTTACATCCCACTACGTTCAGATAAAACGGATAGGGAATCTCCGACTCGAACGGATGACCTCTCTTTACATCCCACTACGTTCAGATAAAACGCGGAATTGCCGCGACGAATTAAGGAAGCTGTATTGCCTTTACATCCCACTACGTTCAGATAAAACCAGATGGAAAAAATTATTATCGGTGTTCAAGACGACTTTACATCCCACTACGTTCAGATAAAACTCGACGGTACTGGTTCAAACTATTTAACACCAGGTCACTTTACATCCCACTACGTTCAGATAAAACGCAGATTATCAAAAATGATGTGAAGCAACTTAAAGCTTTACATCCCACTACGTTCAGATAAAACGCCGGAGCCAGCAGGGAAGAAATTATGAAAACGTTCTTTACATCCCACTACGTTCAGATAAAACTGTTTTGCTTTCTCCAATGCCGCTTTATATTCACGCTTTACATCCCACTACGTTCAGATAAAACGCTGATTCTCGGAAACGCCATTTCTTTCAACATGTCCTCTTTACATCCCACTACGTTCAGATAAAACTATTGCGGGAAACAGGGTGCTGGAAAGACAATGGCTACTTTACATCCCACTACGTTCAGATAAAACGATTTCAATAAGTCGATATTATCTACAGTAGATAACTTTACATCCCACTACGTTCAGATAAAACTACTACTGTTGACTCTTACGGCTTTATGTATTCTTACTTTACATCCCACTACGTTCAGATAAAACGACCGTTGCTGTCGATTTTCACTTCGACATATTTTCTCTTTACATCCCACTACGTTCAGATAAAACGGCGCTAACTGAACGAGCAAGCGCAGCGCAGCGAGCTTTACATCCCACTACGTTCAGATAAAACCCCTAAAATCCAAAAGCAAAAAGTGCTGTCATATCAACGATTTTTGGAAAGCGTTGATATGACAATCTTCTGCGTTTTGCAGTAAAGTGCTAGTTGTGTTTTTCTTATTCTTCAAAAATACCGCATTTTTCGTTGATATATCAAGCATTTTGACCTATTTTTTGAAATTAGGGGTTCACTGCAACTGTTAAAGAAAGAGTTCATCAAAGTTTTTTTCTTGTCCGAACACTCGCTTCTTTAGATTCTTTGGATTAGCTACTTCGTAAATATAAATGGAATCCTCATCTTCATCAATGATTTGATCAATTTCATTTAGGCATTTCATTAATAAACTTTTCGGGATTTCCCCCTCGAACACAGAGTTTTGTGTCCATGTTAAGTATTCCCTTAATTTTTTGCACACTTTATTTACACGTTTTTCTCCCACATCGTACGTAATAATTACGAACATATTACCACCATGCCTTCAACGGTTTATAAGGTTCATCGCCAATGAAATGCTTAATCAGCTTATAACATTCCAGACGAATAAAATACCGATAGCTTACTTTTCGCTTCAGTTTTCGATGTTGTACGGTTGTTGATAGCTTCTCATCCCACTCTTTAATAAAACGCTTTTTACCTTCTTCATTTAGCAAGACCATCCCATCTAAAAAGTCAAAATGCTTCTGAGTAATAATGCGGTTGTTAATACAAGAAATAATCACTGCGTCGACAATCAATGGCTTGAAAATCTCGGCCAAATCTAGACATAAAGAAAACCTTTTCGTTGACGGCTCATGTAAAAAACTAATCGTCGGGTCTAATTGTGTTTTATAAATTTCCGACAAAACGGCCGTATAACAAAGTGAATTTCCAAACGAAATAAGCGCATTTAGCGGATCCTGCGGTGGTTGTTTCGTTCGTTTTTCAAAGATAAAATCTTGCTTCAAAATCGCATTAAATGACTGATAATAATGTTGACGAATGCGCCCTTCGATTCCCATTAGTTCTTGAACTGTCGTGGCACTATCCATCTTTTTTGCTTCCTCTTCGATAGTTTGCACATATTGTTCCGTTTTTTCTTTATACCGGCGAATATTCCGTAACATATGGTGAACCGCGCTTTGCAAAAATGCCTTTGCAACGTATAACCGTTTTTCCAAGTCAAGATAATGAGCGCTTTGTTGCACTACTGTAAACCCTGAAACTTTTTTATTCCGCGGACAAAACGTTCCTGCATAAAAGCCATAATAATTAAATACATGAAGATGAACATCGTGCTGGCTCAACAAATTTAGTAGCGATGAGTTTAAATCTATTTCTCCAAATACATATAAATTGTCCGTTTGATGAACAGGAAGACTTTTTTTATTTTCTTCTTCATCAAAAAAGTATAGCGTATTGTCTTTTCTTTTTAGCCTACCGTTAGAAAAAATGTAGTGATCCCTTAACATTAATCATCACCTTCCAGCGCAAAACAAAACTCATAATACGCGCATTTTGTACAATAAGGCAGTTTTTTTAGCTTCGGTGGGGAAGCGGAGTGAACGATTGCATAAATTTCCTTTATCGCCTTTTCAATTGCTACCTCATCTTTTTCCGTTAGTTCTATTTCTTCCGTTTTCCGCTCTTTCGTATAGCTAATTAACCCCTTCTTCTGAACGCCTCGCTTCTTCAACTCATATAGGTAATACAGCATTTGAAACCGATCTGCCTCTGACATTTTGCTTGAAAGTTTAATTTCACGAATGTACTCTCCATCCAAAGCATCTAACTTAAATGCATCATCTACTAAAATTTCCCTATCTTCCAAACGTGGATAAGCTCGTTCGTGTAAAATCTTCCCCTCTATAACACGATCATGTTCATTTTCCATCGCAATTCCTTTTGAAAACAACCATAACTTTCGCTTGCACACTTTGTAATACTGCATTTGCACACCGCTAACCATGAATAAGCACCTTCTTAATGTTGATTGGATGAAGGTTTGTCCAATAAAATTCCTTTCCCTTTCAACCGTTCTCGATTAAAGTCGTATTCAACTTCGGCAATATATATATGATCAAATGGCTTTGGCAAACGTTCCGACACATATTTTTCTGCTACATATCGCTGAACGCTAACCGTTTTCTTTTCAATTTCCATCCGTAATTCCAAGCGTTTTTTCCATTCTTTTTCTTCTTTATATCGCTCGAATAGATGCTCAATCTGATCATACGTTTGCCGAGTAATGATCTGAATGTTTTGAATATCACGTAGCTTTTGTTGTGCTTCTCGTTTATCCATTCCATATGGATCAAGATTATCAAACATGTATAAGGCATCTTCAAACTCTTTCAAAAATGATGTTCCTTTTAATCTTTCTCGATCATATAGTTGCTTTACCATTTCTACCTTGGCACGTTCGTCAACAATTTGGTGATCGTATGGCTTTAACAGCCGAATGCTCTCATTTACAAGATGTTCGTTATATACTCGAGGAATACCAGAAATATTTTCAGTGAAAATATGAATATTGCAATTGTCATGGTCTAGTGCTCTTTTACGGTAACAACGGCCGAAACGTTGAAATAAGCTATCTAACGTTGACATCTCTGTAAACAAATAATCAAAATCAATGTCAATACTTGCCTCGACAAGTTGCGTCGTAATCCAAATTCCTCGTTCATTATCTTCATCGAATTGTTTAATGTGTTTTTCCAATAACTGACGATCTTCTTGTGTAAACTGTGAATGAAGTAAGTAGATAGGGACTTGTGTATCACAATCTAAAAATTTATCGTAAAGACTCATTGCCTGACGAACAGTATTGACGATGACGAGTACTTGTGATGTTTCGCCCAAGTCTAACATTTCTCCAATCACTTCTTCTATCCCCTCAGAACGTAGGGAAATTCGATGACGGTGGACACTTGTGTCAATGAACTCCTCGATCGCAATCTGGTCGTCGTTAATCACGTTTCGCTGTTTTAGCTCTTCTAAATATAAAGTCGGGAGTGTGGCAGTCATAATCATAAATTTTCCGCCTACACGATGAATCATTTCGAGCGATTTAATCAACATCGCTGCAATCCTCGGTTCATATGCTTGTATTTCATCAATAACCACTTTCGCATTTGCCATCGCTGATAACTCTTTTTCAAAACCTTTATAGTAAAATGGAAACTGTAAAATTTGGTCGATTGTTGTAAGCAATAGTTTCTTTGCAAAATGTTCAGACTGTTGCTTCAGTTCCTCCCAATTCTCTTCTCCCTTTTCCATCAAATATTGCAAGCTCGTTGAGTGCAGCAATCCAACGGCATCATAGCCCATTTTTTCTTTTATTCGATCATAAATCGCATTTATACTTACCCGAAGTGGTAACGTAAAAAATGCTTTATCCTCTCGAATCCATAAAAGTGCCGCTTCCGTTTTCCCCATTCCCGTTTGGGCAATCGCAATTACATGCTTATCCCTATGCCGTTCAGCAAATTTTTGCAAATCGTTTTTATGAAATCCTTGTTTTTTCATATATTCATTTACGTTTATGTAAATCGACTTTTCCACATCGCTTTCAACATCAATATGCGCAGACGCTGCATGGTCTAAACGATGCAACAATCCTTTAATCATGACATATTTCCAAAACTCTTCTCCGTCATGATACGTATATCGATTTAATAATCGATCAACAAAGCGATATGAAAATTTTTCTGTCATCGGTAGACACATATGCTCACTCAATTGCGGTAACTGCTGTTTTATATCGTTTTCTAAAACATGACGAATCATTTCCTTCTCTGGAAGTTTGTCGCGCTCATGATGATAACCAACCGCGTGAATAAGTAGTCGTTCTTCTTCTTTCGTGAGGTCTAGTTGTTTTAGCGGGATACATCCTACTGATAAATAATTGTGAGGTACATTTGCTTCCATATCCGTTTCTAACACGGATTCACGAATTGCCTGTCGGATTTTATTTTGAAACACCGTGTTCGCTTTGCCAACGTCATGATATTGGACAGCGATTTCTAACAGCTTCCACATTTGTTCGTCCATTAACATGAATTTGTGACTATAGGCGTTTTTTAACAAATTTAAATTATAAAGGAGACGATCCGTATGTTCACGAATCGTCTCTTTTCCCTCCGATTTTGCATAAAAAACCATCATTGCCCCTCCTACAGATGATAAAAAACTAGTTCCCCGTCTTCATCAATCCATACTCCTTCTGGAGCCTCGATTCCTTTTTGTACATAACCAACATTAATTTTTTCCCACTGCCGAATCCCGTTAACAATTTCATATTTCCAGTTGAGTTGATAAGGGATACTTTTTGTCTCTCGATCAAGAAGATGGCTAGGAATATAAGCGTTCCATTGTAAAGTTTCCTCTTCTTCAAACTCTTGAACGTCCACGAGTTTATATTCATCAATCCGAACTAAATCTTCCCATCGCCCGAGGCTGTAATGGGTTGTATTATGCTCAATAGCATGAATGATTTGTTCTAATATGTGCTGTTCTGCTTCGACATGGATTAATAGATGGACGTTGTGCAATAAATGCGTGTACATTGGCATCGTTGTAATTTCATTTTTGTCATAAGAAAATTCCGTTCGAGCCAATCCATCTAGTACAAGCGGAAAGCTTGATAGTTCTTTCTTTTTGAAAAAATAATATCGTTGATAATCGAGCAGCTTTGCTTCATACGTTCCCTGTACACTCAAGCGCATCGGGATAAACTGATTAGCATCAAGCAAAGCATGAATCATTCCTTTTACGGTTGAATATGGCGGAAGCGGATACGTTTCCGCCACTTTGGAAGCAAACGGCTTTTTGTAGCACGCTGTTTCTTGAAATAACTTTAATCGTAATGCCTTCATATTTAAACACCGTAATACGCTTGAATTTGTTTTGAAACATATTGGAAAAACGGCTCGACAGGCATCACTTGCTCGTTGAATACATCGTACAACTCTCCTTCATTTGCAAAAACACCGCTCAATATACCGATGCGTGTATCCTTGCCGATCGCTTCTCCAGCAAATGTTTGTTCCATCGTTTCTTTAATTGGCTTCGTTTGAATGGCCCATCCGTTCCCTGTTACACTTAGTTGCACGCGCCCGAGGAAAAACGGGTTGGCGACATTGTACATTCCACCGATGACAAAAAGAGGAGATAAATTTTCTTGTCGTCCGCGAATGTTACGGTTTAGCACTTTTAACACTTCAAGCAACTGAAGGACACGGTTCGCTTTTTCTTCGCTTGGAAGTTCAATCTCCCCATCTACACCGACACGGTTTAAATCGATGGTAATCGTATATGTGTAAAAACTATGATGTTGTTCAATATTGGCCAAGTTAGCATCTTGTCCAATGCGACTTGCGAGTCCCATGTTGTTTAAAAATTCCAAGTCACTTTTGTATGGCTCAAGCGAAATCGCATGGCTTAGACGAACAACAGCAGGACGTTTTTGCGAATTTTTATCTGTTTTTAAATATCCAAATAAGTCCATTTCAACAGAGTCGTTAATCGTCACATCTTTTTTAAATTGAACAACCCCGCTTGCTTTGTCAACCGTATCTAAATTCCACCCAAACAGCTCATTTCCAAGGCGAACAATATCGTAGCGAATGCTTTGGCGTGAAGCATATGTATATACTTCACCATCGCCACGATGAAATTTTTTCAGCTCTGAAATATT
>NZ_JAILZV010000136.1 GCF_023512315.1 Anoxybacillus sp. | reverse complement strand
CTCCTGATTAAACTTACCAATAAAATTATCTTTTCGCTTACTAAATACAAGTTCATCGCTGTTCGCATAGGTATCACTAAAGTTCCAAAGCCAACCTAAATTTAATTTTTCGGTTTCCACAATATTATTCTCAATCATTAGTAGTAGATGCTCCCAGCTAAATAAGCAAACATTATGTTCCAAAGCTTGAGAATAAATTTGGCTAGTTTTTGAAGGATATTGGAAATAAGGAGAACATAGTACCGCATAATCTGAATCCTTTCTCCAACCCGACAAAGCCACTATCTTAAAGTCTTTTTGATTTTTTGCAGTACGACTTAACCTAAAGGCTTTTGCGTCAGCAACTAATGTGTATCCATGGATTGGCGATTCAGCAATTACATCAGCGGAGTCTCCCCGTTCTGCTAATACTTTAGATTTTAACCCTAATTGTTGAAAAGCTTTTGATAATACAGCGTCTGATGCCTTTGCATATAATTTTTCTTCTGTCGAGTCATGGTCAATGCTTTCTGGGATTGTACCAATTTCTCTTAACAGCGAGCTAACATCTTGGATGTTATTTACATATTCTATAATATTTTTACTTGCCGTCACAAAATCGTTATTCTGTGCCTCATAATTAATCCGCTCTTTTAATTTTTCAAATGTCATTTTTATATCCCCTCATTAGCTATGGTTTTCCAGTATCTGCAGCCTGTTTTGATTGTTTTTTAGTCAATTTACACGGTCTTGTCGGTTTTTCAGTCTGAATACCTCTAGTGATGCTTATCTTTCTCATCGCTTCTCCGACTATATTATAACTTATTCTTTCGCATAAGTTATAAGTAAACTTACTGGCTTTGGATAAAATTTTTGCTTTGTTGAATAGTTAAAAAAGGGGAAAACAAATAAAAAACTCCTTATAATTTAGAAATGTTTCACGTCAAACACCTAATTATAAGGAGGTATTCCTTATGGATTCTATCACATTTCAAACGTTTGAAAAAGAACTTGATATACTAAATGACACCAACAAAAAAGGGGCTTAACTGCCCTTTTTTGTGCTTCAAATGCCTTTATTGTCCGATTAACGCCTGCAAATGGTCAAAAAATGTCGGGTACGAGACGGCGATGGCTTCTGCGCCTTTCAGGGACACCGCGCCGCTCGTGATGCACGCAGCAATTGCAAGCATCATGCCGATGCGGTGGTCGCCGTGGCTGTCGACTTCAACGCCGTCCGCTGTGAGCGGCGTTTTGCCGCGGATAATCATGCCGTCATCGGTCGCTTCAATATGTGCGCCAAGCTTTTTCAATTCGGTGACGACCGTATCAATGCGGTTCGTTTCTTTCACCTTTAGCTCTGCCGCATCTTTAATGACGGTCGTGCCTTCCGCCTGCGTCGCGAGTAATGCAATAATCGGAATTTCGTCAATTAAGCGCGGAATGAGCGCCCCGCCAATTTCGGTCGCCCGTAACGCCGACGTGCGAATCGTAAGGTCGCCAATCGGCTCTGTGTCTTCGTTGCGGACGTTTTCGATCGAAAGTTCTGCCCCCATTTGCTCGAGCACGTCGACAATGCCCGTTCTCGTCGGGTTTAGCCCAACGTTTTTCAAGACGATTTCGCTATTTGGCACAATCGCGCCAGCCACTAAGAAAAAGGCAGCGGACGAAATATCGCCAGGGACGTATACATCCGTTGCTTTTAGCGTTTGCTTGCCGCTTACCGATACCGTTAACCCATCGACGGCGACTTCCCCGCCGAATAAACGCACCATCCGCTCCGTATGGTCGCGCGATTTCGCCGGCTCGGTCACCGTCGTCGTCCCTTCGGTGAACAGCCCTGCCAATAAAATCGCTGATTTTACTTGCGCGCTGGCAACAGGGGATTCATATAGAATCGGACGCAAATTGCCGCCGCGAATCGCAAGCGGCGTATAGTTGCCGCCCGCACGTCCGTCAATATGCGCTCCCATCATCGTTAACGGCTTTGTCACCCGCGCCATCGGTCGTTTCGCAATCGACGCATCGCCAATTAAGCAAGCATGGAACGGGCATGCGGCTAAAATGCCAAGCAACAACCTCGTCGTCGTTCCCGAGTTGCCGACGTTTAATATGTCCGCCGGCTCTTGTAGCCCGTCGAGTCCGTTTCCTTCCACGACGACGTCTGTCCCGTTTTGCGTAATAGCGACCCCCATTTTGCGAAAGCAATCAATCGTGCTTAAGCAATCTTCGCCCGGCAAAAAGTTCGCAATCGTCGTCGTCCCTTTGGCAATCGCCCCGAGCATCACCGCCCGATGGGAAATCGATTTATCGCCAGGGACGTGAATCGTTCCCTTTAATGATTGGACATTCGTTTGTAGTCGTTTCATTCCGTTCACCCTTCGTACGTTTCGTAGTTCGTATGTTTTTTAATGCATTGTTTCGCGCGCTCGCGATCTTCTTCACTTTGGAAACTTAAGCGCAAGACGCCGTAAATTTCTTCGCGCGTTTCAATGATGCGAATGTTCGTAATGCTAATGCGCTCGTGCGCTAAATAGCCGGTAATTTCGGAAATAACCCCTGGATAGTCCGGCACATCGACATATAAATCGTAAAACGACGGAATCGCCCCTTTCGTGCGAACCGGCAGCCCGTCGCGAAACTGCTTCGCTTCTAAAAAATAACGGTAAATTTCGTCGCTTTCTTCCCGCTCGACAAACGACCGCACTTTTTGCATTTCCATCATCCAGCGGTCAAATAACGCGAGCAACTCTTCTTTGTTATGTAAAAAAATGTCGCGCCACATTTCCGGATTGCTTGAGGCAATGCGCGTAATATCGCGAAACCCGCCTGCGGCTAGCCGGCTGACTAGCTCGTCTTCTTGTTCGTGCTGCTGCGCTTGGTGCACCAAGCTTGCGGCGATAATGTGCGGAAAATGGCTAATGACGCCGGTAATTCGGTCGTGCTCTTTTGGCGAAAGCGTCACAAAATGCGCCTTCGTCCCTTTCAACCATTGCTTCAGCCGCTCGACGTCGCTTTTTGGCACTTCTTCGGTCGGCGTTAAAATGTAAAACGCATTTTCAAATAAATGCGCTCGTGCCGCCGTTACGCCGCTTTTATGCGAACCCGCCATCGGGTGTCCGCCGATAAACGTAATCCCTTTCTCTAATAGCCGCTTCGCATGTTGCACGATGCGCTGCTTTGTACTCCCAACATCGGTGACGATGACAGACGGCTTTAGGCGATAGGTGAGCATTTCTGCTAAAATTTTTTCCGTCTGCATGACCGGCGTCGCTAAAATGATGACGTCCGCTTGCGCCATCCCTTCTTCAAGGGAAAAAACAGCGTCATCAATGACGGCAAGCGTCTTCGCAAGTTTCATTTCGTCTTCATTGACATCAAAGCCAATCACGACAGACTCAGGATGTTCTTTTTTGATTGCTAGCGCCATCGAACCGCCAATCAGCCCTAGTCCGACGACAAATACAGTTCCTTCCAACGGTTTCACCTTCTCCTATAAAATGCGCCCGCCGCAATGTGCGGCGAGCTTGTTAGACGAATTGTTTTTCTTTTAATAGCTGCGTGAGCGCTGAAAACACGTGCTCGTTTTGTTCTTCCGAGCCGACGGTAATACGCACCGCTGTCGGAAACCCGAGCGCATTTCCTGAGCGAACGATAATGCCGCGTTCAAGCAAATATTGAAACACTTCGTTTCCCTCAATGCCAAAATCGATTAAAATAAAGTTCGCTTCCGACGGATAATAGCGCAAGCCGTGCTGCTGGCAAAAACGGTAAAATGATGCAAGCCCTTGCTTGTTTTTCGCCGCACACGCTTGGATAAACGCTTGGTCATCGAGCGCTGCGGCGGCTGCTACTTGGGCAACGCTTGACGTATTAAACGGCTCGCGCGCCGGCTCGATTTGCCGAATGATCGCTTCGCTCGCGACGCCATAGCCAACGCGCAAGCTCGCTAAACCGTACGCTTTCGAAAACGTGCGCAACACCATCAAGTTGTCATATTGCGAAAGAAGCGGCACTGTTTGTGGATAATCGTCTGCCGTTACATATTCGTAATACGCTTCATCCGATACGACGAGCACATGTTTTGGCACGTGTTGTAAAAATTGTTCGAACTCTTCTTTCTTCACGTACGTGCCGCTCGGATTGTTCGGGTTGCATACCCAGACGACGCGCGTCTGTTCGTCGATTGCTTCAAGCATTTTTTTTAAGTCGTGCCGTCCGTCCACGAGCGGCACTTCGCGAATTTCCGCCCCTTCAATGACAGCGTTATGGCGATATTGCGGAAATGTCGGCGTTGCCATGACCGTATTTGTTCCTTTCGTTAAAAAAGCGCGGCAAATAATTTGTACGACTTCGTCTGAGCCGTTGCCAAAAATAAGCTCTGTTTCCCTTACGCCGAGATGTTGCGCTACTTTTTCCCGTAATACGCGCGCATAGCCGTCTGGATACAACGCTAACCGGTCAAGTTCTTTTATGATTGCTTCTTTTACTGCCGGCGACGAGCCGTACGGGTTTTCGTTCGACGCAAGCTTAATGACGTTCGTCAACCCGTATTGCCGCTTCACTTCCTCGAGCGACTTCCCCGGCTGATAAGGAGTGAGCCCTTGCAGCTCTTTTTTCACGTTCATCTTCTTTCACCCCACCATAAAAATCGACGTCCCGTAACGGTGCTACTAACTGTTCCACGTAGCGGCGAAACTCATCGAGTGCATGTTGTTCTTGTTGCAACAGCCGATCAGACAGCTCTTCTACTTTTTGTACGAGCGCGCTGCCGACGACGACTCCATCGCAATGCGCTTTTAATACTTGTACTTGTTCGCTTTTGGAAATGCCGAAGCCAACGACGACCGGAACGCGGCTATATTGCTTCACTTCCGCTAAAAATTCATGAATTTCTTCCGGCAATGTGTCGCGAACACCTGTCACTCCTAACGACGATACACAATATAAAAAGCCTTGCGCCTGCGAAGCAATTTTTTCGATCCGCTCTTTTGATGTCGGAGCAACGAGCGAAATAAGCGGAATGTTTGTTTCTGCACCTAACCGACGAATCGGCTCGCTTTCTTCAAATGGTAAATCAGGGATAAGGACGCCGTCTACCCCATTTTCTTTCGCTAAAGCGAAAAAGGATTCTTTTCCTAATTGTAACACAGGATTATAATACGTAAAGATAATAATGGGAATTTTCACACCTTTTTTTCGCATCTTGCCGGCTAATTGGATTGCACGTGGAAGCGTCATGCCTTGCTTGAGCGCCCGCGCGGATGCCCGTTGGATAATCGGGCCGTCGGCGAGCGGGTCGGAATATGGGACGCCAAGCTCTAGTACATCTGCTCCCGCCGCTTGCAAAACAAGCGCTAACTCAATCGTCACGTCCGGATGTGGATCGCCGGCAACAAGAAACGGAATAAACATATTAGTTCCGGATAACTGCATGTTCGCTCGCCCCTTCCAAATAGTGCATCATCGCTTGCACGTCTTTATCGCCCCGTCCGGATAAACAAACAAGCACCGTTTCGTCTTTCGCTCGTTGCTTGGCAATGTCAAACGCCTTTGCCAATGCGTGCGCGGACTCGATCGCCGGAATAATTCCTTCCGTTTTTGCTGTCCATTGAAACGCCGCTAGCGCCTCCTCGTCCGTCACGCTTTCGTAGCGGACGCGCCCGATGCTCGCTAAATACGCATGTTCCGGACCAACGCCTGGGTAGTCGAGCCCGGCGGAAATCGAATACGGTTCGATAATTTGTCCGTATTCATCTTGCAATAAATACGTCAACGAGCCGTGAATGACCCCTTTTGTTCCTTTCGTTACCGTCGCCGCATGGTGTGGCGTATCGACTCCTTTTCCGGCTGCTTCTACCCCGACTAATTCGACATCGTCCGCTAAAAACGAAGAAAACATGCCGATCGCATTGCTTCCACCGCCGACGCAAGCGACGACGACGTCCGGCAACTTCCCTTCTCGCTCGAGCAACTGCTCTTTCGCCTCATCACCGATAATGCGCTGAAATTCGCGCACCATTTTCGGGTATGGATGCGGACCGACGACCGAGCCAATCATATAAAAATGGTCGTCGCAATGTTGCACCCAATAGCGAATCGCTTCGTTTGTCGCATCTTTTAACGTCCGGTTGCCGCTAAAAACCGGCACGACTTGTGCGCCTAATAGCTTCATCCGAAATACGTTCAACGCTTGCCGCTTAATATCTTCTTCGCCCATAAATACAATGCATTCCATCCCAAAGCGAGCAGCAACAGTCGCCGCGGCAACTCCGTGCTGTCCTGCGCCAGTTTCGGCAATCAACTTTTTCTTCCCCATCCTCTTCGCCAATAGCGCCTGCCCGATGGCGTTATTAATTTTATGGGCGCCTGTATGGTTTAAATCTTCCCGCTTGAAATAAAGGCGGGCGCCGTTTAGTTCGTTCGTTATATTTTCCGCAAACGTCAGCGCCGTCGGGCGACCGGAATATTCGCGTAAATGATGCATATATTCCGCGCGAAACGATGCATCTGCGAGCGCTTGTTCAAGCGCCCGCTCGATTTCTTCAAGCGGACGCATTAACGTTTCCGGAACGAATTTTCCGCCAAAGTCCCCGAACCGACCGTTTTCATTTGGTACATTGTACATCCCGCTTCACCCTCTTTTCGATCTCGCTCATTTTTTCCCTGCTTTTTTCGCCATGTTCTTCAATGCCGCTACTTATGTCGATTCCGTGCGGTTGGTAGATAAGTAGCTGTTCGACGTTTTCCGGCGTAATTCCTCCGGCAATAAAACAAGGGACGCCTTGCCTTGCTGCTTCTTCTAAATAAACCGGCACCGACTTCCAATCAAATGACACGCCCGTTCCGCCATAAGCGCCGCGCACTCGAGTGTCAATTACATAGCCATCGGCAAAACGAGCATATTGCTTCATGCGCGCTAGTGCTCCTTCCTCGTGATGAATCGCTTTCCAGACGGGAAGCCCCGTCGCCGCTTTCACGTTCGCCACTTGCTCAACCGATTCATCGCCGTGGCATTGAATGACGGAAAGCGGAACGATACGGGCAACGTCGCTAATCCGTTCCATTGTTTCGTTCACAAACACCCCGACTAATTTTTTTCCGCCAAGCGGCACGGTTTCCAGCCATGTTTTTACTTGCTGCGCGTCGACTTTCCGCTTGCTTTCGGCAAAAATAAGCCCGAGATAATCAGCTTGGCTCTTCGCCCCCTTTTGTAAATCGCTAAGCGAGCGGTGGCCGCAATATTTAAGAAGAATGCTCAACGCTTTCGACCTCCCCGTACAACTCGCGAACCGCTTGCGCTACATCGTGTTGCCGCATGAGCGACTCTCCGACTAATACGGCTTGTGCTCCGTACGCATGCACCGTTTGCATGTCTTGAGGTGTATGAATGCCGCTTTCGCTAACGAGTATGCTCGTTGTTGGAACGAATGACGCTACTTCTTTCGTCGTATTAAGCGACGTCGTAAACGTCCGCAAATTGCGGTTATTAATGCCGATAATCGCCGGGGTAAACAGCGCTAAAATGTTTTCCAACGTTTCACGGCTATGCACTTCGACTAAACATTCGAGCCCCTTTTCGTACGCTTCTTCGTATAATTCGTATAACATGTTTGGCGAAAGTGCCTCGCCGATTAATAAAATCGCATCCGCTCCGATTCGGACGCTTTCTTCAATTTGCACGCGGTCGATAATAAAATCTTTGCGCAACACCGGCACGCCGACCGCTTGTTTAATTTCTGTTACATACTGGCGATGCCCTTGAAAATACGTTTCATCGGTCAACACGGAAATCGCATCCGCCCCTGCTTGTTCATACGCATTCGCATGGGCGACCGGCTGAAAATCGGCACGAATAACCCCCTTGGATGGGGATGCTTTTTTTACTTCGGCGATTAATCCGATCGCCCGCCGGCGATTGGTTAGCGCCTTCGCCAGTGACAC
>NZ_JAILZV010000135.1 GCF_023512315.1 Anoxybacillus sp. | reverse complement strand
TGACGGAAAAGAGCAACTTTTTCTTCTGTCGTCAATGTCGGTGACTCCCCGGTTGTCCCTGCGACGACAAGTGAGTCAGTGCCATTTTCTAGCAAATAATTCACAAGTTGTGTCGTTTTGTCAAAATCGATATTCCCTTTATTATCAAATGGCGTGACCATCGCTGTTACGATCTTACCAAATGAAATCACTCGTTTCACTCCTCATCCATATCATTCATCGACGGTTCCTCGGAAAGATGGAAAGCATCATGCAGCGCATTCACTGCTTTCTTTAAATCTTCCTCTTTGACGAGCACCCAAATCGTCGTATGGCTATCCGCCGATTGTAAAATTTGAATGCCTTGTTTAGAAAGGGCAGTAACAATTTTTGCTGTAACCCCTGGTACACCGGCAATTCCAGCGCCGACCGTTGACACTTTCGCACATCCTCGCGTCACCATCGGTTCATAACCAATCGCGCGCAACGCTTCAATGGCGCGGTCAGTCATTTCGCCAGTTACCGTATAGACCACCCCATTTGGGGAAATGTTAATGAAGTCGACGCTAATTCCTTCGTTTGCCATCGCTTTGAATACGTCCGACTGTAATTCGTAATGTCCTTCTTTCGCTTGCACTTTAATTTGCGTCACGTTCGCCACATGCGCAATGCCAGTGACAAGCCGTTCTCGTACGTCGCTTCCTTTCGCTAGTTTAACGCTTGATGTGACAAGCGTTCCTAACGAATCGGAATACGTCGAACGGACGCGGAGTGGGACTTTTGCCTGCATCGCAATTTCCACCGCCCGCGGATGAATGACTTTCGCCCCTTGGTAAGCCATGTTGCAAATTTCCGTATATGTGACGACATCGAGCGGGCGCGCGTTTTCGACAATGCGCGGGTCAGCCGTCATTACCCCTTCCACATCGGTGAAAATGTCGACCCACTCGGCGTTTAGCGCTGCTCCTAGTGCTGCGGCGGAAGTATCGCTGCCACCGCGACCGAGGGTCGTTATATCGCCGTCTTTCGTCGCTCCTTGAAACCCAGCAACGACGACGACATCATATTCTTCTAATGCTTTTAGCAACCGCTCGCATCGCATGTCGAGAATTTTGGCATTGGTAAAATCATCGTTTGTCCGAAAACCAGCTTGCGCACCAGTAAAGGCGGTTGCTGTTATTCCGTGTTTATTCAACATGTTCGTGAAAACGACGCTAGAAATAATTTCTCCGCACGCCATTAATAAATCTTGCTCGCGTTTGTTGACAAACGTGTCGCTGCCACCAATGAGCTCAAGTAGCGTGTCGGTCGCATACGGCTCGCCCTTTCGTCCCATCGCAGAAACGACGACGACGACTTTATAGCCTTCATCGAGCGCTCTTGCGATATGCTTTCGGGCTAGGTCACGTCCGTATTCATCACGAACGGACGTGCCGCCAAATTTTTGCACAATGATTTTCATGTTAACACCTCGATGATTACAAGTTTACAAGCCCAAGCTTTAATAAGCTTTCAGCAATTTGCACCGAGTTCCAAGCCGCTCCTTTTAACAAATTGTCAGATACAATCCATAGATGGAACGCGTTGTCGCGGTCTAAGTCTTTTCGAATGCGCCCGACAAATACATCATTTTTGCCGACACAATCGGCTGGCATCGGGTATAGTTGCTCTGCTAGGTCGTCTTGTAGCACAACGCCTGGTGCTTCTTTTAGCAGCTGTTTCATTTCTTCTGCACTTATTCCTTCTTTCTCCACTTCGATATATACTGATTCGGAATGCCCTGTCATCACCGGAATGCGTACGCATGTTGCAGCTACTTCTAACTCCGGCATATGCATAATTTTTTTCGTTTCGTTGATCATTTTCATCTCTTCAAACGTAAAGCCGTTCTCTTGGAATTTATCAATTTGTGGAATCGCGTTAAACGCAATTTGATAATGTTTCCGATCGGATTTTACCGGCAAAATTTCTGGGGTAAACGACTCGCCAGCAAGAATCGCTTTTGCTTGCGCTTTTAGCTCCTCGATTGCCTGCGCGCCAGCACCAGAAACGGCTTGGTATGTCGAAACGATAACTTTTTTCAATCCGAACGCTTGGCGAATCGGCTCAAGTGCCACGACCATTTGGATCGTAGAGCAGTTTGGGTTGGCGATAATGCCGTTATGCCACGTTAAGTCGCTTTCGTTCACTTCCGGCACGACAAGCGGAACGTTTTCGTCCATTCGAAAAGCGCTTGTATTATCGACAACGATTGCCCCGCGTTTCACTGCTTCTGGGGCAAGCGCCTTTGATACTGCACCGCCTGCACTGAATAAGGCGATGTCGACTCCTTCAAAGCTTTCCGGTTTGGCGACCTGCACTTCAATTTCCTGTCCTTTAAACACGACTTTTTTGCCAGCGGAACGTTCCGAAGACAACAACGTCAACGTTTCCACTGGGAAATTTCTATTTTCTAACGTTTGAATCATTTGTTGGCCGACCGCACCAGTCGCTCCGACAACCGCCACATGCAACCCTTTTCGTCCCATTGTTCATTCTCCTTCCAGTTCATTGTTCACTGTATCGATTTCGATAGTTTTTATTTTAACACATTCACCTTTAAAGGAGAGAAATTTTTTATGCGAGTGCATAATTTTTCTTTTTTATGATTATTTATTAATTTCGGAACGCTTCAATAATGACGGGTTGCAATTGTTTTCCTTCCATTGCGGCAACAACTGTATCCCGCAATAAAGACATTTTCGCTACCATTGAATTCGGTTTTGCATAAGGAGCATCTTGCCCAAATGGGATAAAATAAATATTTTTTGCTGCCATCAGCCGCATTAAATTGACGCCATTTAACCCGAGGGCATCGTTTGTGGAAATCCCGACAACTACGGGGCGATGGTTGCGCATCGTCGCTTTCGCTGCCATTAGCACCGGCGAGTCGGTCATGGCATTGGCTAGCTTGCTCATCGAGTTGCCTGTTAACGGGGCGATGACCATGCAGTCAAGCGGAATTTTTGGCCCGAGCGGTTCTGCTTTCACAATTGTATCAATCACTTTGTTTCCTGTGATTTCTTCTAACTTCTTCACCCACTCTTCCCCTTCGCCAAAGCGTGTATTCGTCGCCTTGACGGTGTGTGTAATAATCGGCAATACTTCCGCCCCTTCGTTTACTAACTTTTCTATTTCCGGAATGACGGCATCATACGTACAATGCGACCCTGTCAATCCAAATCCGATGCGTTTTCCTTTAACACTCATTTACGCTTTCCCCTTTCGTTTCGTTAAATCATGAAATAGTAGTTGTGAAAGAACGTTCGCAATAATTTGTCCGGCTGTTTTCGGTGCGACGACCCCTGGAAGTCCTGGAGCGAGCAACGCTTTAATGCCGCGCTTTTCCGCATAGCGAAAATCCGTGCCTCCTGGCTTTGACGCTAAATCGATGATGAGCGTATGCGCCGGCATTTTTGAAATGACGCTCGCCGTTACAACTATCGTTGGAATCGTATTAATACAAACATCGATGTCACGCACTTCTTTTTCGAGGTCATGAAGATGGAACGGCTCTAGCCCCATTTCCGTAATGCGCGCTAAATGCTCGCTGCGGCGTGCGCCGACTTTTACTTTCGCGCCTAGCGCTGCAAACGTACGAGCGACCGTCATCCCGACGCGCCCTAACCCTAATACCGCGACGCGAGAGCCGTGAATCGTAAAGTCGGTATGTTGGATGACCATCATAATCGTTCCTTCGGCGGTCGGAATCGAGTTATAAATAGCGACATCGTCGCGTTCAAACAGCTGTACATATTTTCGATTGACTTTTTTCATTAGTTCATCTAAATAGCTATTGCTAATGCCGGAGTAAACGACACAATGCTTCGGTGTTTTTAACAACATGTCTTCTGTAATGAAAATTTGTTCGTTCGAAAAAACGGTGTCAATCTTTCCTTCTAAATTGGTGCCATGAACCGGTAAAATGATGGCGTCGACGTCGGAAAAGTCGACTTCATCGATGTACATTTTGGTTGCGCCTGTAAAGTTGTGCGCTAACTGATCGAAGCCGACAAGGGATAACTTCGCATCAAGTTCCGTCAGTTTGCGAATCACTTCGAGCTGCCGCGCATCCCCGCCAATAATAGCGACGTGCATACTTGTCAGCATCATCTTTCTCACCTTCTTTATAAAACGTATTGGCACTATTCCTTTCACATCTTATGTCAATGGCGTCTATTAGGTGAATGTACCGAAAAAAAGCGGAGCTGGCATACACCAGCTCCGTTATTCCTCTGGAAAATCAATAATGACCATATCTTCCCCGATTTTTCGAATATATTTCCATGGGATGCGAATGTCGTTTCCTTCCTTGCGAAACCCAAACCATTTGCCGGTTGGGATTAACAACGCTTGAATATGACCCGTTTGTTCGTTAATTTCCAAATCCGTTTGTCCTAATACCCCAAGCCGCTCTGCCCGCCGGACATCGACAATTTCCTTTCCACTTAGCTCGCTTAGCCGCACCATCCATGCCTCCCTTCGCTTTACTACCATTGTAAGAGAAAACAAAAGAAAAAATGCCTGCAAGTTGTTTTGCAGGCATCTCTATTCACTCAGCTTGCTCGGCAGCTGACCATCCGGGCTAATTAACGCAACGGCATAGTCTTCGCTAAACATTTGGGCAGCAAGTGCATTTACTTTTTCTAATGTCACGTTGTTCACTTCGTCGATGATTTCATCGAGCGAGCGGTGGCGACCAAGCAACAGCTCGTTTTTGCCGTTGCGGCTCATGCGGCTATTTGTGCTCTCTAAACTTAGCATCAAGTTTCCTTTCATTTGTTCTTTGCTGTTTTGCAACTCTTTTGCCGTAATGCCATCTTCTTTCAACTTTCGAATGGTGTCTTGAATCGTTTCAAATAGTAAATCTAATTGATTGCTCCCTGTTCCTCCATAAATCGCTAATAACCCGCCATCGCGATAAGAAGAATGATAAGAAAAGACAGAATACGCCAATCCCCGTTGTTCTCGCACTTCTTGGAACAAGCGGCTGCTCATGCTTCCCCCTAAAATATTGTTAAGAATAATTAAACTGTAAATATCTTCATGTCCAACAGGTAGCCCGTTAAAGCCGATGCATAAGTGCGCTTGCTCGGTATCTTTTTGCCGCGCCAACTTTTGTGGGACGAAAACAGGCGAAAGGTTGTTTTCTTGCGTTTGTTTCGCGGTAAACGTGCCGAAATATGCCGCGATATCTTCAATGAAGCGCTCCGGCACGTTGCCAGCAACCGAGATGACGACGCGGTCTGGTGTATAATAATCCGCCATATACTCACGTAACGAATCGCCAGTAAATGTGCATAACGTTTCTTCTGTTCCTAAAATCGGGAAGCCAAGCGGATGGTTAGCGTAGCACGCTTTACTTAATAAATCGTGGACAATATCATCTGGTGTATCTTCATACATTTTAATTTCTTCTAATACGACATTGCGCTCTTTTTTCAACTCGTCCTCGACAAACGTTGAGTGGAAAAACATATCTGCCAGCATATCGAGCGCAAAGTGCGCATGTTCATCAAGTACTTTAGCGTAATAGCATGTGTATTCTTTCGATGTAAAGGCGTTGACTTGTCCACCGATGCTATCAAACGCTTCGGCAATTTCACGGGCCGTGCGCGTTTTTGTTCCCTTAAAAAACATATGTTCTAAAAAGTGAGAAATCCCATTGTTTTGTTCGTGCTCGTTGCGTGAACCGGTTCCGATCCAAATTCCAATCGCTACCGAGCGAACCGTTGGAATATGTTCGTGGACAATTCGTACCCCATTTTGACACGTATACTTGTTAATCAAATTTACGTTCCTCCTATTTTTTTACAATTCTTTTTTCGTCTAGCAACATAGTGACCGTCCCAATGTCGTATGTCGGTTGAATCGCTAAAATTAATTGCTCTAACGCATCCGCCGTCGAAGGGGTCGGATGCATTAAAATCATCGCCCCTGGATGAAGTTTTGATGTTACCCGTTTCACTATAACAGATGGCGACGGTTTTTGCCAATCAATTGTATCGATACTCCACATAATCGTATGCATATGCAAATCATGCGCAATCTTTACGACATCGTCACGGTAGCTGCCACTTGGAGGGGCAAACCATTTGCATGTCACCCCTGTTGTTGCCTCAATGATTTCATTTGTTTTTTGCAATTCCTGCCGAATGGATGTATTGTCCAATGTTTTCAAATCGGGATGGCTATAGGAATGGTTGCCCACTTCGTGCCCAGCATCTACAATCATTTTTGCCATTTCCGGGTGTTTTTTTACCCAACGTCCTTCAAGAAAAAACGTCGCCCGTACATGATATTTTTCCAATGTCGAGAGCATTTTCGGGATGTATTCTTCGCCCCACGCGACGTTAATTAAAAAGGCCACCATCGGCTTTTCTGGATGACCGCGGTAAATCGGAGCAGGGGGTAAATCGTTAAGGTGAACCGCAGGAGAGACTTGTTCATATACTAATTTTTGCGCGTCAAATACGCCACCTTTCTTCATGTTCCGGTACGATGCTTCGACATTTACTTTTAACCCATTATAGCCAGGAATTGCTTTCCAAACGCGGTCAATGACCGCGTTTTGCGGCGGAACTTCATATTGTTTCGCTTTTTCTTGAATTTCTATATACAACAGATCTTTCGCTTTCGATGCTTCGCTGCTTTTTTCACGCAAACTTGCCATGTAGTCGTTAATTGGCGGTTGGCTAATAACGCCCCATATAAATAGCAGCATGATGATGAGTAAACTGTAGCGAGCGATATCTCATCCCCCCTTTTTTATTACAAATATGTAGCCGGGGGACAAGATAGAACCCGTTTGAAACGACAAAGAAGCCTAGGTCGTCCTAAGCTCCTTAGTTGCTTTCTTTTTCTTTTTGTTCGCGCAGCACCGCTTTTCTAGACAAGTTGACGCGCCCTTGCTTATCGATTTCTGTGACTTTCACTAAAATTTCGTCACCAATTCCGACGACGTCTTCGACTTTGCCAACGCGCTCTTCGGCAAGTTCTGAAATGTGCACAAGCCCATCTTTGCCGCTAAACAACTCGACGAACGCCCCGAATTTTTCGATTCGTTTTACTTTTCCTAAATAAATTTGCCCAACTTCTACTTCACGGACGATATCTTCAATAATCTTTTTCGCTTTTTGGTTCATTTCCTCGTTGACAGAAGAAATGAAAATTGTTCCGTCTTGCTCGATGTCAATTTTGACGCCAGTTTCTTCAATGATTTTATTAATTTGTTTGCCGCTCGGCCCGATGACGTCGCGAATTTTATCTGGGTTAATTTGCATCGTTAAAATTTTCGGTGCGTATTTAGACAACTCTTTGCGCGGTTCACTAATCGTTTGCATCATATGACGCAAAATTTCCATCCGTCCTTTTTTCGCTTGCTGCAACGCTTCTTCTAAAATTTCGCGCGACAGCCCTTTAATTTTAATGTCCATTTGCAGTGCTGTAACGCCTTTTTCTGTTCCTGCCACTTTAAAGTCCATATCACCAAGGTGGTCTTCCATGCCTTGGATGTCGGTTAAGACTGTGTAATGGTCCCCGCTTTTCACAAGCCCCATTGCAATGCCAGCGACCGGTGCTTTAATTGGCACCCCTGCATCCATCATCGCGAGCGTGCTTGCACAAATGCTTGCTTGTGACGTCGAGCCGTTCGATTCTAGCACTTCTGAAACGAGGCGAATCGTATACGGAAATTCTTTTTCGGACGGAATGACTGGCTCTAGCGCTCGTTCCCCTAACGCCCCGTGACCAATTTCGCGGCGACCCGGTCCGCGCATCGCGCCTGTTTCCCCGACGGAAAACGGTGGGAAGTTATAATGGTGCATAAACCGTTTCGTTTCTTCAATACCTAGTCCGTCCAAAATTTGCACATCGCCAAGCGCCCCTAATGTACATACGCTAAGCGCTTGCGTCTGTCCGCGCGTGAACAA
>NZ_JAILZV010000134.1 GCF_023512315.1 Anoxybacillus sp. | reverse complement strand
CAGAAGGACCTGGCAGCTTCCAAATCGCCTTTTTAAATCAGCTGGCGAACATCGGAGCAGATGACATCATTCGCTATGGTGCGGTTGAACTCATCCATTAGGTAATATCCGCCATTTGTTAAAAAGGAGAGGAAGAAGATGAAGGTATATAAAGCGTTAACAATTGCTGGTTCGGATAGTGGGGGAGGAGCTGGCATTCAAGCCGATTTAAAAACGTTTCAAGAATTAGAAGTGTTCGGAATGTCCGCACTTACAGCCGTAACCGCGCAAAACACGCTCGGCGTCCAAGGCGTCTATCCGCTTCCCGTCGAAGCGATTGTGCAACAAATTGAAGCGATTGGCACCGATTTAGGAGCGGACGCGGTGAAGACAGGCATGCTATTTAGTGCCGAAATCATTCAAGCCGTGGCAGAAAAAATCAAACAATTTCAGTTCAACCGGCTTGTCGTCGACCCGGTCATGGTCGCCAAAGGTGGTGCCCCGTTGCTACAACAAGAAGCAGTACACGCATTAAAAACGTATTTATTGCCGTTAGCGACGGTCGTCACTCCGAACATCCCAGAAGCAGAAGTATTAACGAATCGAATCATTCGGACGTTAGATGACCGCCGCGAAGCAGCGAAACGCCTTCATGACTTAGGGGTGAAACATGTCGTCATGAAAGGCGGACACGATGACGACGGAGAAGAAGCGATTGATTTGTTGTATGACGGTCATGAATTTTCCTACTTTACAAGTAAACGAATCGAAACGAAACATACGCACGGAACAGGGTGTACGTTTGCGGCAGCCGTCACGGCCGAACTTGCCAAAGGACGTACGGTCAAAGAGGCGGTCGAAACAGCAAAAGCGTTTATCCAAGCAGCGATTGAAGAGGAGCTAGGCATTGGACATGGACACGGACCGACCAATCATTGGGCGTATCGCAAGACGTTTGTTAGATAGGGGAGCAACCATGGGACAAATTTCCAAGAAACAATTACAAGAGCAGTTGCGCGTCTATTTTATTATGGGGAGTAACAATTGTGAAAAAAACCCATTTAACGTGCTAACAGAAGCAATGGAAGGCGGTATTACCTTTTTTCAATTTCGTGAAAAAGGAAACGGGGCGCTTTCGGGGGCAGAAAAGCTGTCGTTCGCGAAAGAGGTGCAGGCGATTTGCCGAAAGTACAACATTCCTTTTATTGTCAATGATGATGTTGAATTAGCGCTTTCGTTAGACGCCGATGGGGTACATATTGGCCAAGAAGACGAACGAGCGGATATCGTCCGACGAAAAATCGGCGATAAAATTCTCGGTGTTTCGGCACATAATTTAGAAGAAGCGAAACGTGCTATCGAACAAGGTGCCGACTATCTCGGGGTCGGTCCGATTTTTTCAACGAAGACGAAAACGGATGCGAAAGAAGCGCAAGGGGTCGAAATACTCCGCCATTTACGTGCGCACGGCATCACCATTCCAATCGTCGGGATTGGGGGGATTACAGTAGATAACGCAAAAGAAGTAATACGCGCTGGAGCAGACGGGGTGTCGGTCATTAGCGCGATTAGCTTAGCAAACTCCCCAAAAGAGAGCGCTAAACAATTAGCTAAAGCGGTTGCTGACGCATTACAAGAGAAAAAATAGCACTATCGTTTCAAGTTGTGCTATAATGAGAAAGAAAATACAAAATCCACGGAGTGAATCACATGAATATCGGATTTGGTGAAATTGCGTTAATCGTGTTTTTTGCCCTTTTGCTTTTCGGACCGAAAAAATTGCCAGAACTAGGACAAGCCGCAGGAAAAACGTTGCGCGAATTTAAAAACGCGACAAAAGGAATTATCGATGATGACGAACAAAAAACACAAAAACATGACTAAGTAGCTTGGCATAAAGCCAAGCTATTTTTTATTGGACAAAACAGACAAGTCGAGAGAAGGTGCCCATATATTTTAGTATAAACGAAAAACTGAGGTGGCCTTCATGAGGAGAAAAATAGCGGCAATCGGAATTGGAAGTATGTTATTGGCGATTGGAATTAACGTTTTTTTAGTGCCGCACCATTTATTGGACGGTGGAATTATTGGAATTGGGCTAATTATTAAATACATATGGAACGTGAAAGTAGGAGCGGCAATTATTTGTTTAAGCATTCCGCTCTACATGATTGCTTGGTTTTATTATCGACCTTTTTTTTACAATAGTTTGCACGGGCTATTGTTTTCCTCGTTCATGATTGACGTCTTGTCCGTGCTTCGCGGCACTGTTCAATTAGATGTACTGACAAGTTCAGTAGCAGGCGGGATATTAGTCGGGGCAGGGATTGGAATGATGTTAAGAGAGGAAACAAGTACAGGCGGAACCGATTTACTTGCGCAATTTATCGCTGAGGTAACGAACTGGAACGTTGGCATCATTATTTTTGTCATTGACGCGATTGTCATTGCTGTCGGAAGCCTCATCGTGCCAGACGCTTCTTTTTTGAACTCTTTTCTTGTCGTTACTGTGGTCGGCATCGTCACGACGATATTGACATATAAATAAGATTCGCGGATTTTCCGCGAATCTTATTTATTCCATCATTTGCACAAGTTTTTTCGAAAGGAGTAATAAGACAAATCCAAGCCCAATTGTCACCGCACCAATTAAGCTGAAAATTTCTAAATATCCTAACGACTCCGTAAATGCTGCTAGCTGTCCAGCTAAAATATTAGCAACCGCTGTTCCTGCTAGCCATACGCCCATCAAGAGGGAAGCTAGACGAACAGGTGCAATGCGGCTGACCATTGATAAACCGACTGGCGATAAGCAAAGTTCACCAAGCGTATGCAAGAAATAGGTGAAGACGATAAAGAAGACGTTCGCTTTTGTCGTAATATGGTGTTCGTCACTTCCTGTTTGTAAGACAGCTGGAAGTAAAACCGCAAATCCAAGCCCAAGCAAAATCATCCCAAGCGCCATTTTTGTTGGAATTGGCAAATCACCGCGTTTGCTATTAGCAAGCTTTACCCATAGCGATGAAAGCACTGGTGCCAATACGACGATAAAGAACGGGTTCAACGATTGGAACCACGAAGTCGGTACTGTCCAGCTACCGATGGTTTTGTCGACAAATTTATCTGTATATAGCGTTAACGAACTTCCTGCTTGTTCAAAGCCAGCCCAGAAAAAGACAATAAAGCATGCTAAAATTAAAATTACCGCAATACGTTGTTTTTCTTTCGTTGTTAACGGTGTTTTTTCCGTCGCATGTGCAGAGGATTTTCCGACTGGTGCCTTGCCGATTTCTCCTAAATAACGGTTACCAAATACGTTGAAAAGCAACTGACCGATAACCATCCCGATTGATGCGGCAAGGAAGCCGTATTTAAATCCATAATGAACAACGCCGTCAATCGTTGTTTTAAAATAATCTTCTGCTAAAAATCCGCACACAAGTGGCGCAAAAAATGCCCCCATGTTAATGCCCATGTAGAAAATCGTAAACGCTCCGTCGCGGCGTTTATCGTTTGGTCCATACAATTCGCCAACGAGCGTGGAGATGTTCGGTTTAAAGAATCCGTTCCCGATAATTAACAAGAGCAGACCAGCGTATAACCCTAATTTTGTATTGAGTGCAAACAAAATAAAGTTTCCAATTGCCATGGTGACCCCGCCGATCGTAATCGCTAACCGACGACCTAAAAAGCGGTCCGACAAATAGCCACCGACAATCGGTGTAAAATAAACAGCTCCTGTAAAAAAGCCGTAAATGCTCATCGCAACGCTTTCTTTAAAACCAAGTCCACCGCTAACAAGCGCTGTTGTTAAATAAAGAACAAGAATTGCCCGCATTCCATAATAGCTAAAACGCTCCCAAAGCTCTGTGAAAAACAACAAATAGAGCCCAGGAGGATGTTTTTTACTTTGCGCTTGAGGCATTTCTTGTGTGTTTGGTAATGCTCCCATTTACTCTCCTCCTACTTCATGATGATTACGCAAATATTTTATTTTAGAAAATATCTATCAGTCAATAAAATTATATAAAAATAGAAAAATAAAAATATTTCATTTGTTTAAATAATAAAATATTTAGCTAATATTACTATTTTAATAATAAACAAACTATTTTAATAATATATGCAATAGAAAAAACGTGAGAAATGCGATACGATAAAAAACGAGAGGAGGGGAGAAAGTGAAAAAATATATTTTTTTGTTGCTAACCAGTATTGCCCTACTTTTTTTAGCTAGCTGCCAGTCCACGCCAGAGAAAGTGCCAGCAACGGTTGAACGCGTCGTTGATGGCGATACATTAAAAGTGCACATTGGAAAAAAAGAAGAAACGGTGCGGCTATTGCTTGTTGATACGCCAGAGTCTGTTCATCCAACGAAGCCGGTGCAGCCATTTGGAGCGGAAGCAAGTGAATTCGTAAAAAAACTGCTCCCGGAAGGAACGAAAGTCGCGCTAGAGTTTGACGTGCGCGAGCGGGATAAGTATGGTCGTTTGCTTGCGTACGTGTGGGTTGGGAAAAAGATGGTGAATGAATTGCTGCTCGAAAAAGGATATGCGCGTGTGGCGTATGTATTTGAACCGAACACGAAATATGTCGATGAATTTCGGCGCATTCAAGAACAAGCGCGGCAAAAACGGTTAAATATTTGGTCGATAGAAGATTACGCAACCGACCGAGGATTTCGTGAGGAAGTAGTCCACTCTCAAACAGCCGCGTGTCCAAACCCGAGAATCAAAGGAAATATTACAAAAAATGGTGAAAAAATTTATCACGTCCCTAATAGTCCGCACTATAAGGTCACTAAAGCAGAAGTGATGTTTTGTACGGAAAAAGAGGCGCAAGCAGCGGGGTTCCGTAAAGCGGCGCATTAAACAACTCTCTCCTAGACCGGGAGAGAGTTTTCCTTTTTCAAAGGGAGAGAAATGGCAAACGACGTCATTTGTTCACTGGATGTGCACGTAATTTGCCCATCATGATCTTCAATAATTTTTTTGCATATGTAAAGTCCGATTCCTGTTCCGAGTTTTTTCGTCGTAAAAAACGGTTCGAAAATCGCTTGAACCGTTTCCGCTGGAATCATCGGTCCGTTATTTGCAATCACTACTTGCACGTTTTCTTCGGTGGCGGTTACGCGCAAAGAAATTTGGCGCGGTTTCTCCCGTTCTTTCACCGCTTCAATTGAGTTTAAAAGAATATTCATAACCACTTGCTTTAATTGATCCTTAAACCCGTAGACGCTTGCTTCCGGATCGATGGAGGTGGAAATCTCGACGTCCGCCTCTACAAAACTTGGATATAAAAACGCAATAATTTCTTCTGTTAGCTGTTCAAGAAAAATAATTTCTTTCTGCTGTTCCGCTGTTTCTTTTCGTGAGGCGTGAAGAAATTGAGAAATGCGGAATTTTAATTGTTGCAATTCATGATCGATAATATCTAAATATTTTAAGTTCGGATGTTCAAATTTTAATAGCTGCACAAACCCCATAATTGCTGTCAGTGGGTTGCGAAATTCGTGCACAAAACTAGATGACATTTGCCCGAGCAGCGTCAACCGATCTTTATGGGATTGCGAGATAAATAAATTTTTTTCTTGAATTTCTGCATTTTTCAGTTCGGTGTATTTTGCGACCGCATAAAACAAAAACTGGTCAAACAAATGATTAATATCATCAACTAACGGCTGCAATTCCTCGATCGGCAGTCCTGAGCGAAGGGCGTAGCGAACGACTAAACTGCGACCGAGGTTTGTGTTGTATACGAATTCCCCGATATTAATGTTTGCTTCTGCCCGCTGTTTTGCTACTTTTTCGGCTAACGCTCGAATCTCGCTAAGTTGAATTGGTCCTTTCAACACGTCTTTTACGAGCTGAAAGACAGCGACGCCATTTTGTTCAACACGGTCAATATATTTATCATTTTCCTCAATATACATATGTTTTCGCCAATGGGTTAAAAAATCATGCAAATGTTTTTCTAAAAATGCAATTAACTTTTCTCTAGCGGACTCCAAACTTGTTCACCTCGATTATTCCACACGTACATGATATTATTATAAATGGAAAATCCTTAATTGGAAAAGGGGTATATTGCTAAAAATGTCTTTTTGGCAAGTTTCGTGATAATAGACAAAAATTTTTTTCGTATTTTTCACAAACATCTCACATTTTTTACGTATAATCGATAGGGAAAAAGGGGGGAGAGTATGCGCCGGTTTATTCTTTTTCTCTGTTTGTTGCTTGCAGGCTGCCAACATCAAGCGTTTCCCCCGATTCCACGCCAGATGGAAACGTTGATTAGCGTCAATATAAAAGACGGAACGGTAACGTTTTTTGATTTGACTCGTGAAAAAAAGTATGCGCAATGGGAGATGCACGAACCGGTGAAGGGCGGTGTGTTGCTTAAGCACGGACAAGAGCTGCTATTGTACGGAAACGAGCTTAAGCAAGCCTATGTGTACGATTTAGCGACAGGAAAACGAAAAAGCGAGTGGAACATAGGAAAAGGAATCGTCAGCGCCCTCGTTTCTTCTGACGGGAAACAGGTGTTTTTCGCCGACGAACAACAGCAAAAACTGCGTATCTTTACTGTCGAAGGAAAAGAAGAAGCAGCGATTCGCGTAGGGAAAAAGCCGCTGACGCTGCTACAAACGAAAGATGGGAAAGTGTACGTAATCGATTTCCGTGATGCCAAAGCGGACGTCATTGATGTGCCGAAACAGCAAATCATTGCGACGTTTTCTGTTCCGAAATCAGCACTTGGTGGGCTAGTGCGAGAGAAAGAGTTGTGGATTGGCGGGCACGGAAGCGGCAGCACAATTGAAACGAACATTCATGTATATTCGTTAGATGGAAAGTTAAAGAAAACAATTGCAGCGCCGGAAATGCCAATTAGCTTTGTAGAAACGAACAACGGCATTTTTACGTTAAGCCACGGCTCTAATACAGTAAGAAAATGGGACAAAACAGGAACGAAAGCGATATCGTTGACCGTTGGGGTCAATCCGTTTGCGATGATTGGCGGAAATAAGTATTTATACATTGCGAGCTACGATGGAGATGTGATTGACGTGGTAGACCAACAAACGATGCGTCCCGTTCGGCAATATAAAACAGGGAAAGGGCCGTTTCAATTACTCATTCGGGAAGGGAGATGACGATGGAGAAACAGACGATTCTTGTAGTGGATGATGAAGAAGACATGCGTTTTTTAGTCGGCATGTATTTAGAAAACTCGGGGTTTTCTTGCTTGCATGCAAAGGACGGAGAAGAAGCGTTACAGCTATTGCAGGCAAATCCAGTCGATTTAATATTGCTTGATGTCATGATGCCAACCATCGATGGGTTTACGTTATGTGCGCGGATTCGTGAACGCTCGGATGTTCCAATCGTTTTTTTAACCGCTAGAGGCGAAGAATGGGATAAGGTGAAAGGGTTTAAGCTTGGCGGCGATGATTATATCGTGAAACCGTTTAGCCCTGGCGAACTCATTGCCCGCATGGAGGCAGTGTTGCGCAGAGTATCGCAAACGAAAAAAACAGACGACCTATCCTTCGGTTCGCTTTTTATCGATGAAAAAGGACGAAAAGTAGCCGTTGATGGAGAAGCTGTTCTTTTGACGTTGAAAGAATTTGACTTGCTTCTTTTTCTGGCAAAACATGCTGGGCAAGCATTCAGCCGAGAGGACTTATTGCTTCGCGTCTGGGGATATGATTATACAGGGAATGCCCGGACGGTCGATACCCATATTAAAACGTTGCGGATCAAACTAAAGCATGCTGGTTCGTTCATAAAGACGGTGTGGGGAATCGGCTACAAATTTGAGGTGTAACGGATGCGGCCGAAAACGTTCGTGCAAAAAATTTGGCTGACAATTAGCCTTGTCGTCGTTATCACCGTCTCTTTTTCTTACTTTTTACTGAATTATTTCTACAAAAATTTATACGTTGATAAAGTAGAACAAACACTTGTAGAAGAAGGAAAAAATATTGCCGCGGACTATCA
>NZ_JAILZV010000133.1 GCF_023512315.1 Anoxybacillus sp. | reverse complement strand
CTGTATACATATCCACGCAATTTTTCGATATACGCATACGCCGTGTTGATTTCCTCTTCCGTATAGCGTTGCTTACTTTTTAATAATACAACTTTTTCGATTACCTCTTCTTTCGGCAAATGCTCGAAATAAAGCACCGTGGAAACTAGTTCTAAAAACCGTGAGTTTTGTTCATTCATATCTTGCAAGCAATCTTGCAAATGCGGCATATCAAGGTCATAGTGGCGCAAAAACTGCTCCCCTGCTTCCGTCAACGTATAGCGGTATTGCACATATCCACCCTTTTTCTCTTTCGCTTCATGCAAAAACCCTAAATTGCAAAGTTCTTCGATGCGCCACGTTAATTCTTCGGAGTATGGGCCGTAAAAATGAAAGTCAAACTTCTCATAAAACGGAAATTGCAACTTTTTCGCGATATAAATCATTTTTTGCAACTTTTTTCGCCCGACGATTTCCCCTGATGCCTCCAATGCTTTCATCACTTTCGCGTGTTCTGTTAACACCCCGAGTCATCTCCTAACCCTCTAATATTTCTAAAATTTTTTTCTTTGTCGTTCGCTTCGTTGATCCATCTGATAAAAAGTCCTCAGGAAAATATAATTTATGATCCGTTCGTCGCTTCCCAGAAATCGCATCGACTAACACCGACTCTCGTGAAAGTTCACGCAGCTCCCCATTTGGCATTAACAAATAAATCGGCAGCCGCTCGCCTTCCTCGCCCGGCCGATAAAAATCATACGGCAAATCGGAAGAGGAATCGACGACTAAATAATAGTCTGGGTCGATGCCAATCTTTTTAAATAAACGACGCAACTCCATCAGTTTCTCCATTTGCTCATTCGTCGGGCTAAATTCTACGTACTTAAAGAGCCGACGATGCACAAAACGGCTGCACAAATCACGCAAAATCTCATCTTTTTCTTCTTGCCATTGTTGAAAATAGTAGAGAATGACCGCTTCATCTAGCTTTACATAGTCGGACAAAGTGACGTTGCCAGAAAAGAGAGAATAGAAGTGTGTTGGCTCCGTTTGAAACGTATAGCCATTTTCGTACAGTTTTTTCGCACGATGCAAAATTTTTGTTAAAATCACTTCCGCACTGCGCGTTACCGGGTGGAAATACACTTGCCAATACATTTGATAGCGGCTCATAATATAATCTTCGACCGCATGCATGCCGCTTCGCTTAATAACGACTTGGTCTTCACGCGGGCGCATGACGCGCAAAATGCGCTCCATATCAAAATTGCCATAACTAACGCCTGTATAATACGCATCGCGCAATAAGTAGTCCATTCGATCGGCATCAATTTGGCTCGAAATAAGGCTGACCACAAGCTTATTCGGGTACGTTTTCGCAATCACTTCCGCCACTTTTTTCGGGAAGTCATCCCCCACTTGCCGAAGCACCGCATTCACTTCCGTATCCCCTAGAATAATCGCTTGGGTAAAATCTTCGTGATCGAGACGGAACACTTTTTCAAACGAATGGGAAAACGGTCCGTGCCCTAAATCATGAATCAATGCCGCGCATAAACATAACAACCGCTCGTTATGATCCCAATGCTCTCTCCCGACAAACACATCGTCGATAATGCGGCGAATAATTTCATATACGCCAAGCGAATGGTTAAAGCGGCTATGTTCGGCGCCGTGAAACGTTAAATACGTCGTGCCAAGCTGCTTAATGCGACGGAGGCGCTGAAATTCTTTCGTCCCGATTAAATCCCATATCAGTTTGTCCCGCACATGTATGTATCGGTGAACAGGATCTTTAAATACTTTTTCTTCGCTTAATTGCCCTCCGGGATACGCCATTTTCTCCCCTCTTCCATTATGAACATATATTCATTATACGCCGTTTTGGGGGACAAAAAAACGGTTGACTTTCCCTAAAATGAGAAAAAAAATCACCTTTCGCAGTACGGAAGGCGATTTTTAATCTTTTTTCAACTTTTGTGCGATTTTTTCCATTAACTCGTCTTCATTAGCCGCCGAAATCGGGCGGTTGTTGACAAACGCGAACGATTTTTTCCGACCAGGCCCGCAATACGATTGGCAGCCAATTTGAATCGTGGCGTTCGGGTCTAGTTTTTTCAGCCGCGGCAATAGCGTTTTTAAGTTCGTCGCTTGGCAATCGTCACAAACGCGAAATTCATTTGCCATCCTCGCACATCCTTTCCGTATCTTTGCGCTAACGTGTATTCTACCGCTTCTCTTTCGACAATGCAAGCAGGGAAAACTTGCAATTTTTTATTCATTAACTCTCGTATAGATTGGTTTATTTTTGTCCATGCTACTACTAATTCATGATAAAGATTTGTTCGAAAGGGTGGAAGCTATGAAACAACGACAAGATGCATGGACAGAAGAAGATGATTTGTTATTGGCAGAAACGGTGCTAAGGCACGTGCGAGAGGGAAGCACGCAGCTAAACGCTTTTGAAGAAGTAGGCGATAAACTAAACCGGACGTCGGCTGCGTGCGGATTTCGCTGGAACGCCGTTGTGCGCAGCCGCTATGAAAAAGCGCTGCAGATGGCGAAAAAGCATCGGAAAGAACGGCAGCGTTTACTTGGAAAGAACCAAGCAGGAAAAAAACGATTGTTATATACTCCGCCTACTCCTTCACTTGAAGAGTTTGGGGAACTAGTACAATTGAAAGCGCCAGAGTCGACAGAACTGACCATCGACCACGTCATTGATTTTTTGCAGTCTTTTAAATCGAATAACGTTCATGCCGAAGCGTTAAAAACAGAAAACGAACGGCTGAAAAAAGAACTCGACGAATTAGCAGCGAAAAACGAGGAACTAGAAAAGAAAATTGCTAAACTAGAAGAAGACTCGGCTGCGATGATGGAAGAATACGAAACGATGCTTCGTATTATGAACCGCGCGCGGAAAATGACGTTGCAAGAAGAAGAAGAACGACAAACGTTAAAGTTCAAGATGGATAAAAATGGTAATTTGGAGAAGATTGCAGAATAATAATAGCCTGCCTCTTAAAAGGGCAGGCTCTTTTCATTCCGCTCGACCATTCGCTGCCAATATTGTTCATATAGCGGCCATTCCCGTTCGGTGAGAGAGGATGAATAAAGCTCGGAGCCAAACGAGCGAAGCGTTTGCAATAAACGGAGCATCATATCAGCAATCGTCAACGGCTCTTGCAATAGCTCAGATAGCGACGCCATCGTAGTCGGAACGATGCGCGGGTAAGTAAATTTCGTTTCCGCTCCTCGCAAGCCACGCTCGTAAAATCGGCGAATCAAGTCGGCTCGTTTTGCACCGCTGCCGTTCACACATACGTAAATTTGGACAGCGACTCCCCCGCGGACACGGCGCTGCGAAATGCCCGCAAACTTTTTCCCCGCTATGCTTAAATCATAGCTTCCTGGGCAGTACGAACCGACAATTTCTTTCGCTTCCACCGTGACGGGATAAGAGGAGAGCATCTGTTTCATGAGCTCCCACATCGCTTCATAGCCTTGGTTAATGTCAATCGCTTTTTTGCTTTCAGGCAAAATGAGCGACACGTTGAGCACCCCTTCATCTAAAACAACCGCAAGCCCGCCAGAATTGCGAACGATCACGCGATATCCTTGTTCTTTTAAGAAAGAAACTCCGTCTTGCAAATACGGAAGCTTCGTATCTTGAATCCCGAGCACAATCGTATCGTGATGCACCCATGTGCGAACGACCGCATCCGAACCTCCTTGTCCGACGGACGTACAAAGCGTATCGTCGATCGCAAACGATTGACGAGCATCAAACATTGGCCCAACGTGCGACTGATCCATAATGCGCCATTTCGGCTGCCGCAACAGTTCTAGTCCCATACATCAATCTCCTTGTTGCTATCATTAATTTCTATTGTAGCACAAAAAAGACCCGACTTCGTGGTCGAGTCTTTTGGTTAAAAGCTTCGCAGCGAGACAGTCGCCTCCGCTTTTCGTCTTGTCTAGCTGCGGCTCCTAGCCCCTCGGGACGCTTCTGCCCCGCTGCGGCGGCGACAGCCTCCTCGCGGGTCTTTCAGCGCCGATCGGGGCTAACCAGTCGCCTCCGCTTTTCTTTTACAACGCTTGCGCTGCTGTAATGAGGGCGAGTTTGTAGACGTCTTCGGCGTTGCAGCCGCGCGATAAATCGTTGACCGGTCGATTTAGCCCTTGTAAAATCGGGCCGACCGCTTCGAAATTTCCAAGGCGTTGTGCGATTTTATAGCCGATATTTCCAGCCTCTAAGCTTGGAAAGATGAAGACGTTCGCATCGCCTTGAATGACAGAATCCGGTGCTTTCTTTTTCGCTACCGACGGCACAAACGCGGCATCGAACTGAAATTCCCCGTCGATGACTAAATCTGGCGCCATTTCTTTCGCAAGGTGCACCGCCTCGATCACTTTTTCTGTCTCTTGCGATTTTGCTGAACCTTTTGTCGAGAAGCTTAACATCGCCACGCGTGGTGTGATGTCAAACATTTTTGCCGTATTGGCACTTTCTACGGCAATTTCCGCTAAATCTTGGCTGTCTGGCGCAATATTAATCGCACAATCAGCAAACACATACTTTTCGTCGCCGCGCACCATAATAAAGACGCCTGACGTTTTGCGAATGCCTGGCTTCGTTTTAATAATTTGCAATGCCGGACGCACCGTATCTGCCGTGGAATGAGCTGCTCCGCTCACTAGCCCATGCGCTTTGTTCGTATAGACAAGCATCGTGCCAAAATAATTTTCATCCAACAAAATGTTGCGCGCTTCTTCGTCCGATACTTTTCCTTTTCGGCGCTCGACAAACGCAGCGACAAGCTCGTCCATCGCTTCATATTGTTTTGGATCAATAATTTCCACGTTCGAAATTTCCACACCAATTTCCGTCGCTTTTTGTTTTACTTCTTCCTTGTTGCCGATGACAATCGGATGTAATACTTGCTCATTCGCTAAACGGCTGACCGCTGTCAAAATCCGTTCGTCCAATCCTTCTGGAAAAACGAGCGTCACCTTTTTCCCTGCTACTTTTTGTTTTAAAATGGAAAATAAATCGCTCACTTGTTTTCCTCCTCTAAAAAAATCATCCTACTTACTAGCATACTCTTATCATTTGGAAAAGCAACAAAAGTAACCCCTTACAAACAATAGTCTTTCTATTAAAATAATTCAGTTATTATTATCCCCCGTTTGCTTTTCCGATGCTTTTTCGGCAAACTATGATATAGTAGAAATAAACAATACATAAGGAGTGAAAATGATGAGTGAAGCAGCATTGACGCTTGAAGGCTGGTATTGCCTGCATGATTTCCGTTCCGTCGATTGGGCAGCTTGGAAAACGCTCACAAACGACGAGCGCCAAGCGGCTATTGATGAATTTTTAGCACTAGTAGAAACATGGGAAACAACCGAAGCGCGCAACGAAGGAAGCCACGCCATTTACACCGTCGTTGGCCAAAAAGCGGACATCATGTTCATGATTTTGCGGCCGACGATGGAAGAATTGAACGAAATCGAAACAGCGTTCAATAAAACAAAATTAGCAGAGTATTTAGTGCCGACGTATTCGTACGTTTCGGTCGTAGAACTAAGCAACTACTTGCCGTCTGATGGTAGCGACCCATATGAAAATCCAGAAGTTCGCCGCCGCCTGTTCCCGATTTTGCCAAAAACGAACCATATTTGCTTCTATCCGATGGATAAGCGCCGGCAAGGAAATGACAACTGGTACATGCTTCCGATGGAAGAGCGCCGCAACTTAATGCGCGCCCACGGAATGACCGGCCGCAAATATGCGGGCAAAGTCGTGCAAATCATTACTGGCTCCGTCGGGTTTGACGATTACGAATGGGGCGTGACACTTTTCTCCGACGATGTGTTGCAATTTAAAAAGCTCGTCTACGAAATGCGGTTTGACGAAGTGAGCGCACGCTACGGGGAATTCGGTTCGTTCTTCATTGGAAATCGGTTGCCAAAAGAAAAAGTAAGTTCATTTCTTCACGTATAACGTGTAGGGCGTCGAAAGGACGTCCTCATTTTTTTGTCATAGACCGTTCCTTTTCCCCATATGTATAAAATAAAATCGCTTTTTCTTGTCACCAAATTCCGTTTTTTCAATAGCCTATTATTGTCGAGAAAAAAGACGGAAAGAGGTGACGGAATGGCTGTTGTCGCTTGCAACGATGAAGAAGTAAAACTGCTAGCGAGGTTAATGCGCGCAGAAGCGGAAGGCGAAGGACGGTTAGGGATGTTGATGGTCGGCAATGTCGGCGTCAATCGCGTCATCGCCAACTGCTTGGATTTTCGTGGGCTTCGTTCGATTCGGCAAATGGTATTTCAAAGCCCAGGAGGTTTTGAAGCGACACAAAAAGGTTATTTTTACCAAGCTGCAAGAGACCTTGATATTCAGTTAGCCCGCCAAGTCATTCGTGGTTGGCGTTACCATCCTGCAACAAATGCCCTTTGGTTTTTTAAACCGGAAGGCGAATGCCCGCCGCAATGGTTTAATCAGTGGAATGTCGGACGATTTAAGTCGCATTGCTTTTACGCGCCGTCGCCGGACAATTGCCCAAGAGTATATTAAGAGGAGGAGGTTCTCATATGACGTATGAAGAAGAACGCTCACAATATTCGTATGGATATTACCCGCCGTACTATCCAACCGCTTATCCTTATTCTCAACCAATGACCCCATACCAACCAACGACGACACCTAGTTTTAGCATGCAACCTATGGCAACACAACCGCCAACAACTAGTCCACCAAGCGCAGGGATGCTACCGCTTGAACAATCATACATCGAAAATATTTTACGCCTAAACAAAGGAAAAATCGCGACAGTGTATATGACGTTTGAAAATAACCGCGAGTGGAATGCGAAAATCTTTCGGGGAGCGATTGAAGCTGCTGGGCGTGACCATTTAATTTTAAGCGACCCGCAAACAGGAAAGCGATACTTACTGCCGATGATTTACCTCAACTACGTGACGTTCGACGAAGAAATTGCCTATGACTATCCGTACGCTGGCGGCGCACCTGGAATGAGTTCGTACGCACCGCGCTAAAGCAACGAGGGCTGCCAATCAGCCCTCGTTATTGTTTGAGCGCCACGTACGCAACGAGCGCCCATGCGATTAAAAACGCTACCCCACCAAACGGCGTAATCGCCCCAAGCGGTTTGATTTGCGTGACGCTTAACACGTATAAACTTCCTGAAAACAAGATAATCCCTGCCACCATCATCCATCCGGCCGTAACAAGTGTGCTAGCGTTCGGCCATTTCGTTAATAAAAGCGCAATCACAAACAACCCAACGGCATGAAACATTTGATAGTGTACCGCTGTTTTCCAAATGTCTAAATAGCGGTCGGGAATTTTTCCTTCCAATCCATGTGCGCCGAACGCGCCAAGCGCCACTGCTAAAAAAGAAGCGATTGCCCCAAGCAAAACGAATACTTTCACTCTTCATCTCTCCCTTGTTAAAAATCTAACAACGACATGCCGTTGGCATCGTCGCCGATGTCTAGCTTCTTCGGTAATACCGTTTCCTGCACTTCGTTTGTCGCCATTTTTTCTTCTAAAATAAGGTCACAAAGCACGCGAACAGCGGCGACATGTTCCCGCATTTGCCGTACGTCGCTTTGTTGCGCCTGCTCCACGAGCGCAGCCATTTTCGCCAAAATCGTGGTTACCGATACGTCCAAAACGCTTTCACTCCCATCTTTCTTTTCACGCTGATTCAATGGTATTCTATATATGGGAACATTTCAAGCTGGACGCGCTTTCGACGGAGGGAAAACGATGAAGCGAGCATGGTGGAAAGAAGCAGTCGTGTATCAAGTATATTGGCGCAGTTTTTACGATTCTAACGGAGATGGATACGGCGACTTGCAAGGAGTAATTGAAAAGTTAGATTATATAAAACATCTTGGCGTCAACGTCATTTGGCTCAATCCGTGCTATGAGTCGCCGGACAAAGACAACGGCTACGACATTGCCGACTACTATCGCATCATGGAGAAAGCCGGAACGATGAAAACGTGGGAAACGTTGCTTGACGAAGTGCATAAGCGCGACATGAAACTCATCATGGACCTTGTCGTCAACCATACGTC
>NZ_JAILZV010000132.1 GCF_023512315.1 Anoxybacillus sp. | reverse complement strand
AGCATTACAAAAATTATGACGGCCATTTTGGCGATTGAGTCAGGGAAATTAGACGATATGGTGACGGTAAGCGCCCGCGCAGTACGTGCGGAAGGCTCTTCCATCTATTTGAAAGAAGGGGAAAAAATTAAATTACGCGACCTTGTTTATGGGCTTATGCTCCGTTCAGGGAACGATGCGGCGGTGGCGATTGCAGAACATGTCGGCGGCAGTGTGGAAGGATTTGTGTTTTTAATGAACGAAAAAGCAGCGGAAATCGGAATGCGCGACACACATTTTGCCAATCCACACGGGCTTGACGATGCGGAAAACCATTATTCCACCGCTTATGACATGGCGCTATTAATGCGCTATGCGATGTATAACGACACGTTTCGCAAAATTTCCGGCACGAAAGTATACCGTGCCCCGAACCCCGACGAAAAATGGGATCGCATTTGGCGCAATAAAAACAAATTATTAACGAACTTGTACGAATATTGTACAGGCGGAAAAACAGGCTATACGAAACGAGCCAAACGGACGTTAGTGACGAGCGCGGAAAAAGACGGTCTAGAGTTAATCGCCGTGACGCTCAATGCCCCTGATGATTGGAACGACCATATTTCCATGTACGAATACGGATTTGACCACTATGTGCTTGCGAAAGTAAGCAAAGAGCGAATTGGCCAACGGGTAAACGACAAGTTTTATCGAAACCATTTGCAAGCATCTCACGATTTAGTATATCCCGTCACTAAAGACGAAATGGAAAAATTGCGCGTGCGCATCCAGCTTCTTCGTCCGAAAAAACAATGGGAAGAAGACCGAACGCTTATCCCGTCTGTCGTTGGCAAAGCGGTACTATATTTAGACGGACAACCGGTCGATGAAGCCCCGCTTTTGTATAAAACACGCGAAAGCAAACAAACGAACGCCTCGATTTGGCAACTTGTGTTCTTTTTAGGTGTGGGGCACGATGGTTAATTTGATTTGGGCAGCCATGGCGCTTATCGGCATTGTTTTTGCGGCGATAAATGGTACGATGGACGAAGTAAATGAAGCGGTTTTCAAAAGTGCAAAAGAAGCGGTGACAATTAGCATTGGGATGATTAGCATTTTAGTATTTTGGCTTGGATTGATGAAAATTGCCGAAGATGCAGGATTGCTTGCGAAGCTTGCTCGTTTGTTCACTCCGCTTGTGCGGCGGCTGTTTCCGGAAGTGCCGAAAGAGCATCCAGCGCTTGGGTATATCGTTTCGAATATGGTTGCGAATATGTTCGGACTCGGCAATGCGGCCACCCCGCTCGGCATTAAAGCGATGGAAGAATTGAAAAAGCTAAACGGTGATCGCGAGACGGCAAGCCGGTCAATGGTAACGTTTTTAGCGATGAATACGTCAGGAATTACCCTTATTCCTGCAACGGTCATTTCGATTCGCATGACGTACGGATCGGCGTCGCCAGGGGAAATTATTGGCACGACGTTCATCGCTTCCTCGTTAGCGACGATTGGCGCGATTTTTATTGACCGGTATTATTACTGGAAACGGACGCGAGGTGGGAAGCGATGATGGCGCTTGTGCAATGGATTTCCCTCTGGCTTATTCCAGCCATTATCGGGTTTATTTTGTTATACGGGACGTGGAAGCGCGTGCCGACGTATGAATCGTTTGTCGAAGGGGGAAAAGAAGGCATTCACATCGCCTTTTCGATTATTCCGTATTTAGTTGGCATGCTTGTATCCGTGTCGATTTTTCGCGCGTCCGGTGCGCTTGACTATGTAATGAGGGGGGGTAAGCCATTAGCCGAAGCAATCGGAATGCCGCCGGAAGTGATCCCGCTAGCAATCGTTCGGACGATTTCCGGCACTGCCGCTTTAGGAATGACGACGGATTTGATTGCAACATTTGGACCAGACTCTTTTATCGGACGACTTGCCGCAACGATTCAAGGGAGCACCGAAACGACGCTGTACGTCTTAACTGTTTATTTTGGCGCTGTCGGCATAAAAAAAATGGGCGATGCGTTAAAAGTCGGGGTATTGGCGGACATCTTAAGCTTTATTATCTCTTTTTTCATCGTCTTGTTTGTGTTTGGAAAGTAAGCAACCGGGGGCGGTTGCTTTTTTATTTAAAGATAAGAAAACATTTCTAGAGGGAGTATAAAATTTTGGATTCATATCTAGCTCCAAGCGCCATCGGTTCAAGGCATTTCCTCCTCGGTGGGGCTTGTGCGCTCTTCGCCGATAGGCGGTCGCTTTGTGCTTTTCTTATCAAAAGAATCGGTTATATGATAAAAATAGGCTGTATGCTTGTATCTTTTTGTCGAAAAGAGTAAGATGGGTGATGAGGTGAAAATGATGGAACGATTGCAAAAAGTAATTGCCCATGCAGGCATTGCGTCGAGAAGAAAGGCAGAAGAGCTCATTTTACAAGGAAAAGTGAAAATGAACGGGAAAATCGTGACCGAACTCGGCGTGAAAGTCGGGCCGCAAGATAAAATTGAAGTAGACGGCATCCCGGTGGAGCGGGAAGAACCGGTGTATTATCTTCTTTATAAGCCGCGCGGCGTCATTTCGAGCGTGAAAGATGACAAAGGGCGGAAAGTTGTGACCGACTTTTTCAAAGAATTGCGCCAGCGCATTTATCCGATCGGGCGGCTTGATTACGATACGTCGGGGCTGTTGCTTTTGACAAACGATGGGGACTTTGCGAATCTTTTAATGCATCCGCGGTATGAAATTGAGAAAGTGTATGTCGCAAAAGTAAAAGGGATTCCAAGAAGAGAGCAGCTCAAGCAATTAGAAAAAGGAATAATGCTCGAAGACGGCATGACCGCACCAGCAAAAGTGAAAATGCTTTCACTTGATAAGCGAAAGAAAACAGCGATTATTGAAGTCCGGATCCATGAAGGGCGAAACCGCCAAGTGCGCCGCATGTTTGAAGCGATTGGCTGCCAAGTGATGAAATTAAAACGAGAACGGTATGCGTTTCTTGACTTAAAAGGACTAAATCCTGGCGATTACCGCGAGCTAACGCCGCATGAAGTGAAGCAATTGCGGGCGCTGGCGCTATCTGGCGAACACGCGCGCGTATAACCGCGCGCCAGTCGGGCTAAAACAGCCGCCCTCGCTTTTCGTGTCTAGCTACCGCTCGTAGCGCTTTTGGAAAATATTCCTCCGTCGAAGCAAAAAGCGCTTCTCGTCGGAAGAACATTTTTCCTTCAGTGCTGAATGCTCGCCGCTGCTTTTCGTGTTTGTCACATAATGTTCACATAGTTTTCATTATGGGTGTAGTGGATATTGCTATAATGAAAAATGGCATATCTTTCGTTATGGGAGAGTTGGATGATGATGAAAAAACAGCGACTTATTTTGCGGACGGCTGTTTTATTGCTTTTGTTAACGGCTGTCGGGTATACGATTTACTCGAACTTTTTTACCGAAAAAACGGAAATTAAAGTTGGGGCAACTGCTCCAGATTTTGTGCTAACTGATTTGAACGGAAAAAAGCATCGTCTGTCGGATTACCGCGGCAAAGGGGTCTTTTTAAATTTCTGGGGGACGTGGTGCAAGCCGTGTGAACGGGAAATGCCGTTTATTAATGAGCAATATAAAACGTATAAAAAGCAAGGCGTGGAAGTGTTAGCGGTGAACGTTGGGGAGCCGAAGTTAAGCGTACAAAAGTTCGTCGACCGGTTCGGGTTGACATTCCCCGTCGTCATCGACCGCGAGGATCAAGTGATGAACGCCTATGAAATCGACCCGCTGCCGACGACGTTTTTAATTGATAAAAACGGCAAAATTCGCGCGATTATTACGGGGACGATGACCGAAGAAAAAGTGCAACAATATATGGAAAGCATTAAACCGTAGGGAGTTTTTCAAATGGAACAAGTAAAATGTGAATGTGGACATGTTAACCCATTTGGCACCGCGTTTTGCGAAGCGTGCGGAAAACCGCTAGAAGAAGCGGAAAAGCCGCTATTAGACATGCGTTACGAAGGAAGCGCCCGCCGTTCGCAAACATACAATAAAACGGTGATTGATAAAATTTGGAATTTTTTCTCATCGGTAAAAGTAGGCGTATGGCTCATTGTTATCACGTTAATTGCCTCGGCGATCGGAACGATTTTCCCACAAAAAATGTATTTGCCGCCAAACGTCACGCCAGCGCAATATTATGAAGACGAATACGGTTGGGCGGGAAAACTGTACTACGAGCTTGGCTTTGATAATTTATACGGCTCGTGGTGGTACATGCTATTGATTGCGCTCATCGGCGTCTCGCTCGTCATTTGTAGTTTAGACCGGGTCATTCCGCTCTATCGTGCGCTGAACAACCAAGGGGTGACGCGCCATGACGCTTTTTTGCGCCGTCAACGGTTATTTAGCGCGACAAAGATAGCGGATGATCGCCTGTTGGAAACGATCAAAGAACGGCTTGCGAAACGCCGCTACCATATTCGCGAAGAAAACGGTAACATTCTTGCTGAAAAAGGGCGGTTTTCGCGCTGGGGTCCATACGTCAACCATATCGGACTTATTATTTTCTTAATCGGGGCGATGCTTCGTTTCGTGCCCGGCATGTACGTCGATAAAGTATTATGGATTCGTGAAGGAGAAACGAAAGAAATCCCTGGAACGAACGGCGAATATTTTTTAAAAAATGAAAAATTCACGTTTGAAACCTATCAAAAAGGAAAAGAAAACGCGGTATTTAACGCAGCGATTGACCGTGTTGGTAGCGGAATGGTCGCGAAAACATATGAAACGAAAGCGGTGCTTTATAAGCGCGTCGGTCCGGTTATCGCTGGCGAAGAGCCGAAATTAAAAAAAATAAAAGAATATAAGATTCGCGTCAACGAGCCGCTCAAATACGATCATTATGCGTTATACCAAGTGGATTTTAAGTTGAATGAGTTAAAAAGCATGTCGTTTGCGCTTGTCGATAAACAAACGAGCAAGTCGTTTGGCATGATTACCGTTGATTTGTTGCAGCCGAAAGAGAAATACGATTTAGGCAATGGCTATCAAGTGCAGCTGTTAAGTTATTTTCCAGATTTTTATTTTGATGACGACGGAAATCCGAATACACGTTCGAAAGTGCCAAACAACCCAGCCTTCGTTTTTAAAATGTTTGCACCGGATAAACCAAAAGGAGAAGTAAGTTTTGTCGCGATTCGCCAAACGATTGAGCCGTTTGGCAACAACAAATATAAAATGGCGTTCGCTGGCATCGACACGCGCAACGTTTCTGCGTTAACGGTGCGCCGCGATTTTACGCTATGGGTATTAGGCGTTGGCGGAACTGTTTTTATGATTGGACTTATTCAAGGAATGTATTGGAATCACCGCCGCATTTGGCTGAAGCGGACGAACGGGGAAGTATGGCTCGCTGCGCATACGAATAAAAACTGGTTCGGACTGAAACGGGAAATTCAAGCGGTCATTGATGGAACAGGCATAAGGATGCCAATCGATCAAGCGGAAATCGCAAAGAAAGTACAAGGGGGGGATGAGCATGGTACAGCTTAGTAGTACATTGCTCTATATCGCATTCGTTCTTTACTTAATCGGAACGTTCTTTTTCGGCGGAACGATTCGTGATAAAAAGGGCTCAGGGCGGACAAACCGCTGGGCGACGTTCGGTATTATTATTACCATTTTCGGATTTATTGCACAGCTAGGCTATTTTATTACTCGCTGGATTGCGGCAGGCCATGCACCCGTCAGCAATTTATTTGAGTTTACGACCTTCTTTGGCATGATGCTCGTTGCCGCGTTTATCGTAATTTATTTTATTTATAAAACGCCTGTTCTCGGGGTGTTTACGCTGCCGGTTGCGCTTCTTGTCATCGCCTATGCGAGCATGTTTCCGCGCGAAATCACTCCGCTTATTCCAGCCTTGCAAAGCGACTGGCTAAAAATCCACGTCACGACAGCCGCGGCAGGGGAAGCGATTTTAGCCGTTAGCTTTGCGGCAGGGTTGATTTATTTAATTCGCGTCGTTGACCAGTCAACGCCGAGCAAGCGCACGTTTTGGTTGGAGTTCGTATTGTTTTGTTTAATTACAACGCTTGGCTTTGTCGGCGTATCTAGTGCGTTTGCGATTGCGGATTATGAAGCGAAGTTTCAATGGATCGATAAAAACGGAAAGAAAACAGAGGCGATTTATGAGCTGCCAGCGCTCGTTGGGCCGCACAAAGGAACGTTAGAAAAAGAAAGTAAAGACCGTATGCAGCCGCTTGTCGAAATGCCGGCGATCATTAATGCGAAAAAATTAAACACGGTCATTTGGTCGCTGTTTGGCGGTGCGGTGCTTTATTTCTTGTTGCGTCTTGTGTTGCGGAAGCGGGTCGCTGCTGCGATTCAGCCGTTTATGAAAAACGTCAACTTAGATTTAACGGACGAAATTAGTTATCGGGCGGTGGCAATTGGGTTTCCTGTATTTACGCTCGGGGCGCTTATTTTCGCCATGATTTGGGCGCAAATTGCGTGGACGCGTTTTTGGGGATGGGATCCGAAAGAAGTATGGGCGCTTATTACATGGCTCTTTTACGCAGCCTTTTTACACCTCCGCTTATCGCGCGGATGGCATGGGGAGAAATCGGCATGGCTTGCGGTCATTGGCTTTGCGATTATTATGTTTAACCTTGTCGCGGTCAACCTTGTCATTGCCGGCTTGCATTCGTATGCAGGGTCTTAAAGGGGATGTCTCGTAGAGATGTCCTCTTTTCTATGCTTTTTACTATTATTTCGGTAATATGTGTAGATAAACGGTTTCCGTTTTTGTAAAATAGTGAACGAGGGAGGATGTTCTATATGGATAAACAAGTGAAAATTTTAGTCGTTGATGATGAAGAACGGATTCGCCGCTTATTAAAAATGTATTTAGAGCGGGAAGAGTATGTGATTGATGAAGCCGAAACGGGCGATATGGCGCTTAAAAAGGCGCTTGAAAACGAGTATGACTTGATTTTGCTTGATTTAATGCTTCCGGGAAAAGATGGCGTCGAAGTATGCAAAGAAATTCGCGAAAAGAAAGCGACGCCGATTATTATGTTAACGGCAAAAGGCGAGGAAGCAAACCGCGTGCAAGGATTTGAAGCAGGAACGGACGACTATATCGTCAAGCCGTTCAGCCCGCGCGAAGTCGTGTTGCGCGTGAAAGCGCTGTTGCGTCGCGCGGCAAACGCAACGTACATTCAAGCGGACACTACCGCAAAAGATGTGCTCGTGTTCCCGCATTTAACGATTGATAACGATGCCCATCGCGTAACGGCGGACGGGAAAGAAGTAAGCTTAACCCCAAAAGAGTATGAATTGCTTCTGTTTTTAGCAAAATCGCCAGACAAAGTGTTTGACCGCGAACAGTTGTTGAAAGAAGTATGGCATTATGAATTTTTTGGCGATTTGCGGACGGTGGATACGCATGTGAAGCGGCTTCGTGAAAAGTTAAATAAAGTGTCGCCAACGGCGGCGAAAATGATTGTTACCGTTTGGGGAGTCGGCTATAAGTTTGAGGTTGTGAGCGAATGATGCAATTTTGGCGAAGCGTCGTTGGGAAACTATGGGCGACGATTTTATTGCTCGTGTCCTGTGTATTAGTAGTGTTAACGATGTTGCTGCTTAAATTTTTTGAAACATATCACGTCCAAGAAGCGGAAAAAGAATTGACGCAATTGGCGGTGAAAGTAGCGGAAGTGATGCACGAGCGGCAAGATGAGGCGCTTGCCCGCTCGATTGCGTCGTCGCTTGTCGGCGATGCATCAAAAGCAATTATCGTGCTCGACAACACGCACTACTGGTATTTGCCGTCGCATGCTGAGCAACAGGATGTGCCTTTTTCGTTTATTGAAGCGGATGATGAGCTAAAGCAGGCGTTTACGAAACAAGTAAAAAAGAAAATGCATTTGCCTAACATGCAGACAACCGACGGCTCTAGCCAATGGCTTGTTGTCGGTGTGCCATTACAAACGGCGGATGGGAAACGTGGGGCGGTGTTTGTTTTTCAGTCGCTCCAAGCGGTAGAAGATACGACAAAGCAGACAACAAAGTTTATTTTTCTAGCCGCGTTTATTGCGATTGTGCTGACGACGATATTTGCCTTTTTCTTATCGACGCGCATTACAGCGCCGCTGCGAAAAATGCGGCAAGCCGCGTTTGAAGTGGCGCGCGGTAAATTTGATACGAAAGTGCCGATTTTAACCCACGATGAAATTGGGGAATTGGCGATGGCGTTTAACCAAATGGGACGGCGCCTCCAGTTTAACATGAATGCACTTAACCAAGAAAAAGAGCA
>NZ_JAILZV010000131.1 GCF_023512315.1 Anoxybacillus sp. | reverse complement strand
GGTTAAAAACGAAAGTGGAAGAACAGCAAAAAACCATTCATGAGCTCCAACAAGAAAACGAAAAATTGACGAAAAAATTGTCTGAACAACAAGCGAACAAAGATGTGTTGCATACGGCGCTTGATGTAGTAGCAGCACTTCAAGCAAAAGACATGGACCACGTAGCCGTATACGTCCATCCAGAAAAAGGAGTGCGTTTTAGTCCATACGGCCATGTAAACACCGACAGCGACATTGTTTTTCAGAAGAAGGAATTTCCTTCTTTAATGGAGAACAACCGCATTTATCATTTTGGTACGTTTGATGGATCCGGACAGCCGATTGATATGACGTTTCGTGACTATTTTCAAAAATTTGTGTATGATGTCGATTTTGCTTCCCCGCACATGATTGGAAACAACGTAATCATCGGAAAAGGAAATACGTTAGAAAACATTCATGACGTATACCCGAACGCCACATTTGTCGAGTTTCATTTTACCGGTTTGGATAAGCAATATAACGGAATGGATTGGCGAAGCTTACGGCTTGTATTTGAAAAACAAGGGGAAGCATGGTATTTAGTCGGAATCGTTCACGACCAATGGACGATTTAAAAAAGAGGGTGTCCCAAAAGTAACAGGGCACCCTTTGTTATACCTATATATGTGTACGAAACATTTTTGTGAAACTATATATTGTACCTTCCTTGGAGAAAGGCGACCTTTTGAGTCAGCCCCTTTTATTTCGCTCCAAATACGGAGGAGTACAGTTTGTAGCCGCCATCTAAGTTTTTCGCGACAAATCCGTTTTCTTGTAAAATACGAGTAGCTAAATAGCCGCGTAGCCCGACTTGGCAAGTGACATAAATCGGTTGGTCGCTCGGTAATTCGTGCAATCGCTCGCGAAGTTCGTCGAGCGGAATATTGACAGACCCATTGATCGCGCCCCGTGCCACTTCTAGTGGGGTGCGGACATCGACGAGGAATCCGCCGTTGGCAACGATGTCATCAATTTCGTGCCACTGTACCGTTTCAATCCCGTCCATCATGTTCGACGCCACGTACCCCGCCATGTTAACAGGATCTTTTGCAGAGGAGAATGGCGGTGCATAAGCAAGTTCTAAATCTGGCAACTCGCGAACGGTCAACCCACCTTTAATAGCAGTAGCAATGACGTCAATGCGTTTGTCCACTCCATCTTTTCCAACCGCCTGTGCCCCGTAAATTTTCCCTGTTTGTTTATCGAAAATGAGCTTTAGCGTCATTTGTTGGGCGTTCGGATAATAGCTTGCATGGCTCATTGGATGGATGTGCACGACTTCATACGGAATCCCGAGCTGTTGTAACGTTTTTTCGTTGCTCCCTGTAACCGCAACCGTTAAATCAAACACTTTCGCAATTGCTGTTCCGAGCGTGCCGTTATATTTCACATCGATTCCGTGAATATGGTCAGCGACAAGGCGACCTTGCCGGTTTGCTGGCCATGCGAGCGGGACGAATGTCTCAAAGCCGTGAATGTAGTGTTTCACTTCAATCGCATCGCCAATCGCGTAAATGTTCGGGTCGGACGTTTGTAAATGCTCATTCACTTTAATCGTGCCGCGGATACCTAATTCAAGCCCTGCTTCTTTTGCTAATTGGCTTTCCGGCTGTACCCCAATCGCTAAAATAATCATATCGGTATCAATCACTTGCCCGCTCGTTAAGACGATGCGGCGACCGTTATTTTCAAACGATTGCACCCCATCTTCTAACATCAGTTGAATCCCATGTTCTTTCATATGGGTATGCACAATCGCTGCCATTTCATAGTCGATTGGCGGCATTACTTGATTTGCTCGTTCGATAAGCGTGATGTTTACCCCGCGTTCGGCTAAGTTTTCCGCCATTTCAACGCCGATAAATCCACCGCCGATGACGACCGCGTGTTTTGGTTGTTGTTCATCGACGTATGTTTTAATTTTATCTGTATCTGGTACGTTGCGGAGTGTAAAGAGCGCTTCGGCTGTTTCGATGCCTGGAATTGGCGGCACGATTGGCTTTGCGCCAGGGGATAAAATGAGTACATCGTACGTTTCTTCGTACTCTTCTCCTGACAAAACATGTTTCACGGAAACCGTTTTTCGATCGCGATGAATGGCTGTCACTTCGCTGAAGTTGCGAATATCCAGTTTAAACCGTTTGGACATGCCTTCGACCGTCTGCACTAATAGTTTTTTGCGGTCGGTAATGACGTCCCCGATATAATATGGCAATCCGCAATTAGCGAAAGAAATATATTCTCCGCGTTCAAACATGACGATTTCATATTTTTCGCTTAACCGGCGCAAACGCGCTGCGGCGGTAGCTCCCCCTGCAACACCGCCGACGATAACAATTTTTTTCATCACGTAGCCCCTCCCATAGAATTTATGCAGTTTTTATTGTTGGCGTAACTTCTAAGCAACATACTCCCTTTACTCGAAAGCCGTATCGTTTCAACTTGCGCACCCCTAAATTTGTCGTAATCGCATCAGATGTAATCAAAATAACGTCTTTATAAGGAATTTGGTGGTAATTACGCGTGACGTACGATAACGGCAAAGAAATCGCTGCTGGAACAGGGAGCGTCGTTGCTTCGTTATACTCACGCAAATCGACGACAGCAACATGTTGTATATCGGTTAGTTGCGTCTTTGAAATCATGGAAACGCCGCAAACCGGCACGTATCGTATATACAGCTCGTATATGATTAGGCTAACAATTAGAGCAATCAATAGTTCCATGTCGTTGAATACATCCCTCCATTCTATATACCCCATAAGGTATGTTACCAATGATTGATGGATTTGTCAAGGATGTTTAAAAGAACTGGCTTGCTTTCACCATATTTTCACTTTTCTTTTTTACACTGAAACTAGAAAACGAAATGTAACAAGGAGGAATCGTGATGAACATGACACCGTATGAATACACGACACCACCAGTGAAAAAGCGAGGGTTTTTCTCTGTTTTATCTGCTTCGATTATCGGAGCAGTCATCGGAAGCGGGGTGACGCTTTATGCCGCGCCGTATTTAGGGGTACTACCGATAGAAACGAAACAAACGAAAATTGCTTCAACGGAAACAAAGCAAGAAACGACTGAAAATGCTCTGTCGCTTCAACAAACGGCTAGCATCACAAACAACATGATTGATGCTATCAATCAAGTGTCAGACGCAGTCGTTGGTGTTGTCAACATTCAAAAACAAACGGACTTTTTCTCTGGCTCTTCTTCCGAGCAAGAGGCAGGGACTGGATCGGGCGTTATTTTTAAAAAAGAGGGGAATAGCGCCTACATCGTCACGAACAATCACGTCATTGAAGGGGCAAATAAAGTGGAAGTATCGCTAAGTAAAGGAGAACGAGTAGCAGCGACGGTTGTCGGTGCCGATCCGTTAACGGACTTAGCCGTATTAAAAATCGATGGAAAATACGTAAAAAAGGTCGCTAGCTTCGGTGATTCGTCTTCGCTTCGTATCGGTGAGCCAGTCGCAGCAATTGGCAATCCGCTCGGCTTAGATTTGTCGCGCACCGTAACAGAAGGAATTGTCAGCGGCAAACGAACGATTCCTGTTTCGACATCGGCAGGCGAATGGGAGTTAAATGTCATTCAAACCGATGCTGCCATTAACCCTGGCAACAGTGGAGGGGCATTGATTAATAGTGCTGGACAAGTTATCGGAATTAATAGTTTAAAAATTGCCCAAGAGGGAGTAGAAGGGTTAGGATTTGCCATTCCAATTCAAGATGCGAAACCGATTATTGAGCAGTTGATGCAATACGGAAAAATTAAGCGTCCGTACCTTGGGGTTGGATTGCGAGACGTCAGTGAAATTCCAGCAGACGTTCGTTTTGAACAACTCGGATTGCCAGAAAATGAAACGAATGGAGTCGTTGTGACAGCGGTGGAGCCATCTTCGCCAGCTGCCAAAGCAGGGCTGCAAGCGAAAGATGTGATTACAGCGATTAACGATACAACCGTTAACAACGTCAGCGAGTTAAGAAAGTACTTATATACGAATACAAAAGTTGGCGAAACCATTCAACTCCACGTTTTACGTAACGGAAAAAATATGACCATCTCACTTCAATTAAGTGAGCGAACTGATCAATAAGAAAGAGGGATGAATAAATGAATAAATGGATAAAGTGGGTCGTTGGGCTATCCAGTGTGGCGATGTTTACAAGTTTTATCGGGCTGTTACAAAAATACGAGCAAGTAACGGTAGCGACGAATACTTCCACTAGTGACGAAACGATAACCAATGGTCATGAAGAGGCAATTTTTCCGGAGGTGGATGAACGGCCATCGACCGGTTCGATGGAAACGCCGTCTGTGGACGAAGGACAAAACCAATTTGGGGTTGATCGCCATCATTCGGTTGACGGCAATATCGACCAAGGGCAAATTCGCTCTAGAGCATCTTAAAGGAGAGGGAATATGCACGAATTTCGCGCGATGAATACGACGATGCGGACGTTTTTGTTAGGGGAAAAGGAACGAGAGAAAATTGAGCAGTGGTTTCGTTGGGCAGAAAGAATGTTGAGCCGTTTTCGAGAAGATAGCGAACTTTCGCAATTGAATCGTTCTGCAGGAAAGTTGTTTGTCCCTTCTCCTCTCTTGTTTCACGTTTTAGTAGCGGCAGATTTTTATTATAAGGAAACAGACGGAATATTTCACCCGTATCTCGCTCATACGCTATGCCAAATCGGATATGATCGTAGCTTTGAAACGATTTCGCCAGATTTTTTGTACGAAGGTTCGGACAATCAGTCTGTTCTATCTCCTCTCATCATTGATGAGCGAATGAAAAGTGTAATGCTATCTGAGGGGGTAGCGGTTGATCTTGGCGGCATCGCAAAAGGGTGGAGTGCTCAACAAATGAGTCGTCAGTTGAGGAAGGGAGGCGTTCAGCAAGGGGTGATTGATGCTGGTGGCGATATTGTCATTTGGGGAGAAAAGAAAGGTGGCTGGAAAGTGGCTATCGCCGATCCGTTTAATCACGAACGAGATTGTGTCGTAGTCACATTGCATCGCGGGGCAGGAATCGCCACTAGCAGCACGATGAAACGGCGTTGGCGTGACCGGAGTGGGAAAGAGTTTCACCATATTATTGATGCAGCGACTGGCTGTAGTAGCCACTCCGATTTGGTACAGGTAACGGTTTTTGCACAAGATGCTACCACGGCTGAGGTATACGCCAAATGTTTGCTTATTCTCGGATGGGAACGCGGAATGGCATGGATGAGCAAAAAACGGAGTGACCTTGGAGCGATCGGTGTACGAAACGATGGAACGGTAGTCATAGGAGGGGGTATGGAGAATTATGTAGCGGAGGTGGGAAATGGTGCAAGAACTGTTTGCTAGATTCAGCGAGTCGTTGTCCGTTTGGAATGTGACGCGAGCAGCTGGATTAACGTCGTATGTGTTATTGTTTTTATCGATAGTCGCAGGGATGTTGCAAAGCTTTTCACAAATGCCGCCGAGTGTCCGGAAAATATGGAATATCGGTCATCAATCGTTCGGCTGGTTTGGGCTGTTGTTTGGTCTTGTACACGGTATCGTGCTAACGTTAGACCGAAAGCAAGGGTTAGAGTGGAAAGAAATTTTTGTCCCGTTTGCGGCGAGTGAGCATTCGTTATTGATTGGAATCGGGATTATTGCGTTATATGCAGTAGTTATCGTAATGGTGACGTCTGATTGGCTGAAATGGATAGGAAGATATGTATGGAGAGCGATTCATTATCTTTCGTTTCCGGCGTATTTGTTGGCACTTGTACACAGCGTATTACTTGGCTCCGATACACAATATCGAGAACTAACGATTATGTACGCAGTCACTGCAGGCATCGTCATTATGCTGTTTATATTGCGCATTACGCAAGGAATCGCCCGAAAAAGTGCATCGCTTGTAAAATAAAAAATTGCGGTCATCGCTTCGACGAATGGCCGCATTTTTTTTAGGCACCGGTGCATAGAAATGATAAAAAAGGAATTTTTTTGAGTAGGTAGAATAAAAAAATGAAAGCATTTAAGTTTGGAGGGATGCCAATGGAGTTTAAGAATTATGAAGAGTTTTGGCCGTTTTATTTATCACAACACAGCAAGCGGGCGACGAGGATTTGGCATTTTATCGGGACTAGTTTTGTATTTATTTTTCTTGTCACAGCACTTGTGACGTGGAACGCTTGGTGGGTGTTAGCTGCCCCAGTCGTGGCGTATTCGTTTGCTTGGATTAGCCACTTTTTCATCGAGGGTAATAAGCCGGCGACGTTCGGTCATCCGCTTTGGTCGCTTCGGGCCGATTTTCGAATGTATCGGCTCATGTTGCTTGGACAATTAGAAAAAGAGCTAGAGTAGCTTCGAATGTATAGTAATAGTAATCTATTGAAAGGAGGAATACAATTTGGTGACAAAACCAGCGGGCTTTTGGAAACGGTTTCTTGCAAGTTTTTTAGACGGTCTTATTATCGGTATTCCGTTAAGCATTATTGGTTATTTTATTACTGGCAAGGCAGAGGGAAATTGGTTCACTTCGCTTATGAATATACTATACATGTGGCTTATTCCGGTGGCGTGGTCAGGGTATACAGTAGGGAAGAAAATCGTCGGTATTCGCATTGTGAAGGTAAACGGAGAGAAACTTGGCGTTGGTGCGATGTTTTTGCGCTCCTTTGTCGCCTATCTTATTTACGGACTGACGCTAGGGATTGCATTTTTAGTCAGTGCGATTATGGTCGCGGCTCGTGAAGATAAACGGGCGATTCACGACTTCCTTGCCGGAACATACGTAACGACTGAACCGAAAGTGACGGAGTAAAAACGTCAACCATTATTGTGCTGCACAAGGAAACCCGCTCCTCTTTGGGTTTTTATTCATCGAGGAGCGGATTTTTTATGCTTTTTCAGATAAAGAAAGCATATTCATTCATACATAAATTTTCTTAAAATATTTATAAAAACGAATTTATAAAGATTCATCATATTACCATTTTGTCGCAAAACATCGAACAATAGAACAACGAATGACTTCCAAAATAGAAGTGGAGAGAATGTGAAGGTAAAAACAGGCTTCCGGACAAGGGGCCTGTTTTTTTGGTACAATGGTGGAGGAAAACAAAAAAGGGAGGGCGCGTATTGGAGAATCAACCGTTATGGAATGAGGCAGAAACGTTTATTCGCACATGTTATCAAGAGCTAGGGAAAACGGAAGTTGATACGGAACGTCGTCTTGCGGAGATTGAGCGAGAGATTGTTCGTACCGGCACGTATACTCATACATATGAAGAATTAGAACACGGCGCTAAAATGGCGTGGCGCAATAGCAACCGTTGCATCGGTCGCTTATTTTGGCAAATGTTACATGTGTTTGATGCGCGAGATGCGGAAACAGAAGAAGAAGTAGCTGAACAGCTCTTTCGTCATATAACGTTTGCGACAAACGGCGGAAAAATCCGTCCGGCAATTACAGTGTTTAAGCCGGATGGCCACGTGCGTATTTGGAACCACCAGCTTATCCGTTATGCAGGCTACGAAACCGAACATGGGGTAATCGGTGACTCGTCTTCTATTTCCTTTACAAAAGCATGCGAACAGATGGGGTGGACAGGAGAACGAACGAATTTTGATCTTTTACCTCTTGTCATTCAACGAAAGGGACGGCAACCAAAATGGTTTAACATCCCTCGTGAACTTGTACTAGAAGTGCCGATCGAGCACCCTGAGTTTGCGTGGTTTCAAGATTTGCAGCTGAAATGGTATGCTGTGCCGATTATTTCCGATATGTGTTTAGAAATTGGCGGTATTCATTATATGGCTGCGCCTTTTAACGGCTGGTATATGGAAACAGAAATTGGGGCTCGCAATTTAGCGGATGATTACCGTTACAACATGCTTCCAAAGATTGCTTCGTGTATGGGATTGGATATGAGCACAAACGCAACCCTTTGGAAAGATAAAGCGTTAATTGAACTGAATGTAGCGGTTCTTCATTCATACAAAAAAGCCGGTGTTAGCATCGTCGATCACCATACAGCAGCGCAGCAGTTTAAGCGATTTGAGCAAAAAGAACAAGAAGCTGATCGGCGCGTCACCGGTGACTGGACATGGCTTATTCCGCCTGTTTCGCCAGCGACGACACACATTTTTCATAAAAACTACGATAATACAATCGTCACACCGAACTTTTTTTATCAGCAGCGACCGTACGAATAACGTAGTCTTTCTCCCCATATATATAGGTGTACGTTGAAGCTTTAACATTTTTACAGGCGTGTTGATTAACCAATAAAAACTAGTTAACATCGCTCTATTTCTAGCTTTTCTGCCGTAGTCGGCAAGCGGTTCGCTTGTCGACAGGGCATGCGCACAGCATGCCCTCCTCGAACAATGAACGCTTTGCGGGCAAATGTCATTTGCCCGCCGGCGTTCTTGTTCGA
>NZ_JAILZV010000130.1 GCF_023512315.1 Anoxybacillus sp. | reverse complement strand
GGGAAATTCTTTGCGAACTTGCGAAAGTGCTAGGGAAAGGGGAGTATTTCTCATTTTCATCTGCAGAAGAGATTTTCAACGAATTGCGCGTTGCTAGCCGCGGCGGTTTGGCAGACTACTATGGCATAACGTACGAACGGTTGCGGCGTGAACGAGTATATTGGCCTTGTCCGTCTTTGGAACACCCTGGCACGGCAAGATTGTTTGAGCAATCGTTCGCTCACCATGACGGTAAAGCGCGCTTAGCGGTGGTAGACAATGAATATCGAAAAGAACAAGCGACGGAGCAATATCCGATTTATGTGACGACAGGACGAGTGTTGTCTCACTATTTAAGCGGAACGCAAACACGTAGAAGCCCGACACTTGCCTCACGCCAAATTGAAGCCTTTATGGAAATTCATCCGAACACAGCGAAAAAATATAAAATTGAAAATAATGCATTAGTAAAGATTGAAACAAAACGGGGAGCTGCAGTTGTAAGAAGCAAATACTCCTATAAAATTCGGGAAGATACTGTATTTGTTCCGTTTCATTGGAGCGGAAAACAAAATATTAATCAAATTACAGACGATCGGCTAGATCCTTATTGTAAAATGCCGGGATTTAAAATATGTGCTGCCCGAATCCGTTCGGTCGTAGATTTAGAGAAAAATTAAAAAAGACACTCCTCATAGTGAAGAGTGCCTGTTCAAAAACGTTTCTATTTATGATTATAGCACAAATATACCGATTCGGTTGCGATCTTTTGTGAAAGGGGAATGGCTATGGAACGAAAAAGTTTTTTGAAAAGCGGTCATACACCGACATTATTTAGTGCATTTTTATATTTCGATGTGAGTTTTATGATCTGGGTATTGCTCGGTCCACTTTCGGTCATTATTATGAACGACTTTCAAATGGATGCAGCGCAAAAAGCAAATCTTGTGGCGTTGCCAATTTTAGGTGGTTCCATTCTTCGGGTTGTTCTCGGTCTGTTAACCGACCATATCGGCCCGAAAAAGACGGCGCAAATCGGCATGATCATCACGCTCGTCCCGCTTATTTGGGGATGGAAGTTTGCCGACCATTTATCCGAGCTTTATGCCGTCGCGTTATTGCTTGGCGTGGCGGGAGCGAGTTTTGCCGCTGCCCTGCCGCTTGCGAGCCGTTGGTATCCGCCGCAATACCAAGGGCTTGCGATGGGAATTGCAGGTGCTGGCAACAGCGGAACGGTATTAACGACGCTGTTCGCCAATCGAATTGCCCAACATTATGGTGATTGGCACATCGTTTTTGCTTTCGCGCTCATTCCGCTCGTTGTGACGTTTCTTCTTTTTTCGGTATTCGCCAAAGACAGCCCAAATCAGCCAGCTCCACAACCGTTTACCGACTATATGCGCGTATTAAAGCAACGAGATGCCTGGTTATTTTGTATGTTTTATAGTGTCACGTTTGGCGGGTTTGTCGGGATGTCAAGTTACTTGACGATTTTTTTCAATACGCAATATGGGCTTGATCCAGTCAGAGCGGCTGATTTTACGACACTTTGTGTCATCGCGGGGAGCTTTTTCCGTCCAATTGGCGGATGGTTAGCGGATAAATTCGGCGGTATTCGCATGCTCATAATGCTATACAGCATGGTTGCGGTGATGATGGCGTTTCTTTCCTCTTTGCCGAGCTTGCCGGTTGCGACCGCTTTTCTCTTTATTGCGATGATGAGTTTAGGGATGGGGAACGGTTCGGTATTCCAGTTAGTGCCGCAGCGCTTCCAAAAAGAAATTGGTGTCATGACCGGAATTGTTGGTTCCGCAGGCGGACTTGGCGGCTACTTTTTGCCAAAAATTTTAGGAAATATAAAACTAGCAACTGGCTCCTTTACGTTCGGTTTCCTCGTATTAAGCGGCATTGCGTTATTGTGCCTATTGCTTATAACAATTGTACAGCGGCAATGGAAACGAACATGGATCGGTGTCGGTGGAAAAGCGAGAGTGGAACATGGATAAGATGGTCTTTTGGCCATCTTTTTTTCTATGAAATGAACTCATGTCTGGCTATACTTGAGGGAAACATTTGAAAAAAAGAAGTGAGCCATTGGTCCGATCATGGTAAGATAAGGGTAGAGGTGATTGAGGATGTGGCAGCTTTGTCTTTCGATGGTCGAACGGCTTGGTATTATTGTCATGGTCGCATTTTTATTGACGCGGTTGTCGTATTTTCGCCGCTTGATTTATCACCAAGAAGTCGATTGGGCGCAGCGGTTTATTATTATGGTTATTTTCGGAATTTTCGGGATTGTCGGGACGTATACCGGTTTAACCGTGCATGTGGAAACGTTTGAAGTCGCGAAATGGACGTGGTCGTTGAAAGAAAATGAGGCGCTTGCCAACTCGCGCGTCATCGGGGTCGTTATCGCTGGGTTGCTTGGCGGTTGGCAAGTCGGGCTTGGTGCCGGCTTAATTGCTGGGGTGCATCGGCTGTTTCTTGGCGGATTTACAGCGGTCGCTTGCGGTGTATCGACGATTATCGCTGGAGCAATTGCCGGGATGGTTCATCACCGCAAAAAAAGGGCGTTTGCCCTGTCGCCAGAGGTGGCGCTTGTCGTTGGGATGGCAGCAGAAACGTTGCAAATGCTCGTCATTTTGCTCGTCGCAAAGCCGTTTGACCGAGCGTTATTGCTTGTCGAGGAAATTGGCGTGCCGATGATTATTGCGAATGGCTTAGGGAGCGCTATTTTTATCCTAGTTATTCGCAACGTATTTCAAGAAGAAGAAAAAGCAGGGGCATTGCAGGCGGAAAAAGCGATGCGTTTAGCGGAAGCAACCGTCCATCATTTGCGGAATGGATTAACGCCGCAGTCGGCGAAAGCGATTTGTGAGCTTTTTATTCAAGAAGTTCCGTCTGTAGCGGTCGCGGTGACGGACCGTACACATATTTTAGCGCACGTCGGAGCGGGAAGCGACCATCATTTTGCGAACGAGCCAATTCAAACGGAAACGACGCGGCAGGTGGTGGAAACAGGGGAAATGCTCATCGTGCACGACCGAGTCGCGTGCCATGACCCGGACTGTCCGCTGCATAAAGCGATTATTGCCCCATTAAAACGAAAAGACGAAACGGTCGGCACACTCAAATTTTATTTTCAGTCGGAAGCAGATTTATCGTCGATCACGTTTGAATTTGTGAAAGGGTTGTCGTCGCTGTTAAGCTTGCAGCTGGAAATTGCCGAAGCGGAAAAATACTATCAATTAATGAAAGAAGCGCAAATTAAAGCGCTCCATGCCCAAGTGCATCCGCATTTTCTGTTTAATGCGCTAAATACAATCGTTTCCTGCGTCCGAATTGATCCAAACCGAGCAAGACAGTTACTCGTTTCATTAGCCTATTATTTTCGCAAAAACTTAGCGAGCACGACGGACATGTTATCGACGTTAGAAGAAGAAATCCGCCACGTCAAAGCATATTTAACAATCGAAGAAGCACGGTTTCAAGATAAATTGCGCGTCCACTACGACATTGACGAAGGATTTGAACGGGTAGTGCTGCCGACGATGACGTTGCAGCCATTGGTAGAAAATGCGGTGAAACACGGTTTAAAATATATGAAAAAAGGCAGCGAAATTGCCATCGCGGTGAAAGCAGATGGAGAGATGGTAAAAATTTCTGTGACTGATAACGGCAAAGGAATGACAGAGGAAGAAGTGGCGCAGCTATTGCGAACGCCAGTCGCTTCACGACAAGGAGCAGGAATCGGGCTGTATAACGTCTATGAACGAACGAAGTCGCTGCTAGGAGATAACGTACGATTTGCGATTGTATCGGCGAAAGGAAAAGGAACAAGCGTCCAATTAACCGTTCCGTTAAAAGAAGAGAAGGAGAGGGGGGCGATTGCGTATGCGGGTCATCATCGTTGATGACGAACCATTAAGCCGTGACGAGCTGAAACATTTATTGAGCGAGTATGAACAAATAGACATTGTCGGCGAAGCGGATTGCGGAGAAAATGCGCTCCAAAAAATCGTTTCTTTACAGCCAGACGTCGTTTTTTTAGATATCGAAATGGCGGAAATGTCAGGGCTTAGCCTTGCGAAAATGTTGAAGCAGCTCAAGCAGCCGCCGACAATTGTGTTTGCGACGGCATATCCGAATTACGCGGTTGAAGCGTTTCGCTATGAGGCGGCCGACTATTTATTGAAGCCATTTGATGACGTGCAAGTAGGAGAAACGGTCGCTCGCCTATTGCGCAAATTGGAAAAAGAGAAGCCTGCTGCCACAGACGAGCCACTACGAAAGTTAGCGATTGAAGAAGAAGAAGGGATTGTGTACGTATCGCCGCATGATATTTTATATTGTTGTCGAGAAATAAAAGATACAATCGTTGTGACGAAGCAAAAAACGTACTATACGAAAGCACCGTTAAAAGAACTCGAACAAAAACTAAAAGGAAAGTTATTTTTCCGTCCGCATAAAAGTTATTTAGTGAATGTAGAAAAAGTAGAGCAGCTTACCCCATGGTTTAACGGGGCGTATCAGTTGACGTTAACGGGAACAGACGTGAAAATTCCCGTTAGCCGTAACTATGTAAAAGCGCTTCGCCAGCGATTAGAATTATAAACGAGGGTGTCCCAAAAGTAACGGGACACCCTTTGTTATAACCGTATATGTGCTATTGTATCTTCCTTGGAGAAAGGCGACTTTTTGGGTCAGCTCCGTTATTTTTTCAATAGCATAAGCGGAGAAAGCCGCCATTCCCAATGCTTCTGTTCGTGCCCGATGACTATCGTGCTCACTGGGGAGAAATGAAGGAGCGCGCAGCATCCAACCGAGAAAAAAGCAGTAATCACAAACAACATGACACCTTGTAAAAGCGGCGCAGATATGTTTAACGCATGTGCAACCACGTACAAAACAAACAAATGCCCTAAGTACGCGCCGTACGTATAGCGGTTAATAAACCGAAGTACCGTATATAACGGCGATTTTGTTTGCACGATGGTCATCGATAATGCGTAAAGTAATAAAATTTCCGAGCATACGTAGAAAAACATCGACGGTTTTAAATACGTTGCCGCTTTTAAATCAATCGAAAAAATAGTTTTAAAGGTAAGTAATTCGTACCCTACGAAAATAAACAACGCTAAAAAGAGAAACGTATTGAGCGGAATCGATTGTAAGACGAATTTCCGCCATTTTGGCAACGTTTGTGCCGCTATGCCTCCGAGCAAAAAGTAAAAGAAGTAGGCAAAAAAGCTTCGATCAAAATAATGGAATGGAGACGCATTCACCTGCTCAAACGATCGTAAAAATAAGAGATAAACAACCGCGCCGCCGATGAGCGTTTTTGTCCATGCCCCTTTTGTTTTTATCCATGCGAAAAATAGCACAAACAACGGGGCGAGTATATGGAATTGGAAAATCATCACCACATACCATAAATGAGGAGCAGCGTCCCCAGTAAAAAACTGTTTTATCCACTCACCAAAACTGTCGTCTTTTGCTAATAAGAACAAATAAACAACCGCCCAAAACCCATACGGAAGAAGTAATTCTTTTCCTTTCTGCATCACGTACGACCGGTAGTGGAGAATGGATTGCTGTGCCATATGGAACCCTGCCAAAAATACGAATACTGGCGCAGAAAACTTCACAAAGTTAAACAGCATACCGACCATTACCGCTTCTTCCGGCCGAAGTGTTCGGTGGTTCATCACGTATAGTAACGCACTTTGAAAGACGACAGCTAAAAACGCTAAACTTTTCATCACGACTAATTCAGAAGGTTGTCGATGATTCATGTTCATTCACCAGCTTTATCTTCGTTTCCTACATATTTTAGTATAATGATAAATTCTTCACAAAGTGATATCATCTGTGACAATCTATTGAAAAACCTATCGCGATTTCATGAATAACGATATATATTTTAATATAAAACGATTACAATCGTCAGAAAAAAGTTCTTGTCGTACGGTGACAAGAACTTTTTTGCTAAATTATCCCCTGTTTTGCACTTCGCGAAGCAGTTCGTACGCTCGTTCACCAGCAAGGCTTATAAGCTGCTCGAAAATCGCATCGCGCTGCAAGTCTAATTCGACAATTCGTTTCGCTAGTTCAAGTGCTTGGTAGTTCACTGCCATCCCTCCCGTTTTCTCTTTTGTCTTGCTCGATTTCGTTCGTATTCGCGGCGCAACTCGGTGACGGTCCACCGATTAAGCGAATCGAACTCGAACACGCCTGTTTTCGTCAGTTCGTCAATATAAAACTGTTTTTGTTTCCAAAGCGCGTTTCGAAGCAAATTCCCCATGTTCCCACTCCCTTTTTCTTCCCATTATAAACATTTTTTGCGTGATTGCTATTCTTATGTTATATTTTATTACATATAAAATAAAAATTATGTTAGGTATTATAACAAAAACGCACCGTATCGCTTTGTTTTTTATATAATTGTGTTAGAAAAATTATCATTGGGGGGGGGGAGTGCGATGGAGCGAAAAGACGATGGGTATAAGTTTAAAAAGGTCATTTCAATCGGGGTCGTCAGCGAACTGACCGGGTTGTCGCAGCGGCAAATTCGTTATTACGAAGAGCGGAAGTTGATTTTTCCTGACCGTTCGAAAGGGACACGCAAATATTCATTTGACGACGTGGAGCGGCTGATGGAGATTGCCGACAAGCGCGAGGAAGGAGTGCCAACGCAAGAAATTCGCCGCGAGCTAACAAAAGAGCTACGCGAAAAAATGTTAAAAGGACAAATGAACGCCCATTTCCGATTTCGTGGGTAAGTTTTTCTCATAATTTTTCTCATAATGGGAGAAGGCATATTTTTTCGTACATCGTTCATACTACAGATGTACGAAAGGAGTGGTAAAATGATTGAACCTTCTTGGAAAGCCCTTCTCCCGTTTCTCGTCGTGATTCCTCTATCGATTTGGACGAGGCAGGTTATTCCTGGTTTGTTTGTGGCCCTTTTGCTTGGCAGCTATTTAATCGATGCAACGGTACTCGGTGGGATAAAAACAATGCTCACATACGTAGTACATAACTTAATGCAAACAAACAATATTCGGATTGTTATCTTTCTTTACGTATTTGCGGGGTTGATTAGCATCATTAAATATACAGGCGGGATTAAAGGGTTTGTCCATCTTGTCGGAAAAAAAGTAAAGACGGCAAGAAGTGCGTTGTTGTTGACATGGATTTCTACAATGGTAACGTTTAGTGACCCGGACTTTCGGATTGTTACGATTGCGCCAATTATGAAAGCGTTGAAAAAGAGACTCCGTTTATCGTCGCAACAAATCGGTTTTACGATTGAAGTGACGTCCAATCCGGTAGTTGCGCTCATTCCGTTAGCGACTGCGTTCGTCGGTTATATGGTATCGGTCATTGACAAAGCGTTAAAAACGGCTGGCATTCACGAAAAAGCGTACACGGTGTATGTAAAAAGCATTCCGTTTAACTTTTTTTCGTTTACCATCATTCTTGTCGGCTTATACTATAGTTTTTTCCGATATAACCGAAAACGGACGTTATCGCTACTAGAAATTCAGAAACACAATCGAGCGGTAATGGTCGAAGCGGGAAGTGAAGCAGAAAACCCGAACGAACAACAAGGAGAAGAAGGGTTACAATCTTGTCCGGAAGCGTTTGAAAAAGATACGCCGACGAAGCCGTGGAATTTAATTGTCCCACTTTCGCTTGTTCTTCTGTTAACGTTGTTTCTCAGTTGGTGGGACGGGCACCAAGGGGCAACCAGCTTTTTCGATGCGTTTCTCCGTAGCGATGCGCTAGGTGTGATGTTAGAAGCGCTCATGATTACCGTTATTTTAACGGTCATCTATTTTTTATGGCAACGATTTAAACTGGCGGATTTATTGACGCATTTTGTCAAAGGCGGGAATGAACTAATGTCCGTCATTTTAATGCTCGCGTTGATTTGGGCAGTGTCCGCGATTTCGGAAGATTTAGGATTCTCCGCTTATATTACGGAGCATGTAAAAGGGTGGATTCCGCATTATTTCGTCGCACCAGTATTGTTTTTGTTAGGGGCGCTTATTTCGTATTTTATCGGTTCGTCATGGGGGACGTGGGGACTGTTGATGCCGCTTGGGGTGACGCTTGCGGCGGAATCAGGCACGAACATTTTGCTAGTCATCGGAGCGGTATTTGCCAGTGGGACATTTGGCGCGTTCGCTTCCCCATTGAGCGATAATACGGTGACGCTATGCACCATTTTAGACTTGCCCGTCATGGAATACGCCCGCACAAAACTCGTCCCTTCCTTTATCGCTGCCGGCTTAGCGGCGGTGTTGTTTACCGTTATGTCGTTTGTGTTGCGATAAATACGAGTTTTGTTCGCTCGTACTTTTCCTGAAAAACGCTTCTCTTTTCGATTAGGGAGCGTTTTTTTGAAAAGATAGGAAAGTATAAAATTTCGGTACAGAGAGATGTCTAGCTCCAAGCGCCATCGGTGTGATGCGCTCCGCCCCTTCTTTCGGCGGCACATTGATTGGCTTCATTGAGCTTAC
>NZ_JAILZV010000013.1 GCF_023512315.1 Anoxybacillus sp. | reverse complement strand
GGCAAACGCCTACGTCTTCCGGAAGAGCAGCTGCAAAAACTATATAAGTCTGCAATTTTACATGATATTGGAAAAATAGGGATTCCTGATGCGGTGTTGTTAAAAGACGGACGGTTGACGGATGAAGAATTTGCGTGGATTAAAAAACATCCGGTGCTCGGTGAAAATATTTTGCGGCAAGTGCAGCCGATCGAAGAAGTGAAAGATTTGCTTCCGGGCATTCGTTCGCATCATGAGCGAATCGACGGAAAAGGCTATCCAGACGGTTTAAAAGGTGAGCAAATTCCGCTGTTTGGTCGCATTATTGCGGTGGCGGACGCGTTTGACGCGATGACGTCTGACCGTCCATATCGAAAAGGAATGAGCGTCGAAACGGCCGTATCGATTTTGCTAAGCGGCAAAGGAACACAATGGGATGCGGAAATGGTTGATCATTTCGTGGCACACTTACAAGGACAACATCCTCATATATACCCAGAAAGGGTGGGGTAAGGCGGGCAAAAATTTGTCCGTCGTTTTTTATGGTTTAAAAAGTGATGCTTATTCAAAAAATCACCAACATTTTAAAGTGAAAAAGAAAAAAAGTGTATTATAATGGAAGAGAGAGGGGATTTATAGGGGGATTTGAGTAGATGAAGAGAATACGAGTAACAAATAAAAAGAGACTGCAACAATTGAGCTATACGGGGGTGACGGAAGAAAGGCTGGAGTATTTGCACGAATATAGGCATATATTATTCTCGCTTATTGATGCGATTGTTAGCGAGTTATACGAAGATATATGGGCGGTTGATTCATTACGTGACGTTATCCAGCGCCACTCGACGTTAGAAAGATTAAAAAAGACGCAGGCAGAATATTTACATCAATGTTTCGAGGCAACGATTGATGACGAATATATTGAAAGACGTTATCGAATCGGAAAAGTTCATTCGGAAATCGGGCTTGATTTAATGTGGTATTTAGCTACTTATACGAAATATCTCGACATTATTTACAAACACGTATCCGCAGTGCTCCCTAATGAAGCGACGAATATTTTGCTTGTGGTTCAGACGATTTTTTCGTTTGATATGCAGCTGACATTAGAAGCGTACAAATCAGTAGAAATTGAAAAAGCTGCCCACCCGTTGTGCTACGAATTGGACAAGCTGCGGCAAGTACACGGTTTTACAAATGAAGATTTAGAAAACTTGGATCGATTTAGCGGCTACCTTTCATTTTGTATTGACGATATTATGGCTTATTTTTATCATTCCCTCGTTCGACGGTTAGGGGAAGAAAGTCGGTATAGTTTTTTGCAGACAGAAAAATATTTGACATACGTCCGCAATTTTTTGCTGCAATTTTTTCAAGAAAAAGTGTATTACGATTCGGAAGCCTATTTTTTAATTATTCGCGATTGGAGTCGCCTAATTATTGAGCAACGATATGAGGAAAGTTTTTTCCATATTTCAGCAGAAGCGCTTAGTGAAGCGTTAAAGAAAGTATTTTTAACGAAAGAATATTTGCACGACCCACAAATGGTTTCGTACATTCATTCGTTTGAGCGCTTTTCGAAGTTTACGTTAGCTATTATGGGGGAAATTATTCGTCCGTATTTATTTTTACGAGATTTTGATTTTTTGGATATTTATGCATACGAAATTAGTACGATTGATTTTGGGCGGTTGACGTGGATTGACGATAAAATGAAACGATTGTTAAAAACGCTTGGCATCGATGAAGAACATCCGATTGGTCGCCGCTGTTACGAACTGCTCCATAACCGTACGGTTCCTTGTTCAGGCTGTCCAGCTCTAGAAGAAAAATCGGAGCCGATGATGGCGACATTTATGAACGAGCGTGGGATAAGTTATTATAAAATTCGGATACTGCCACAAACAAAAATTTTTGAACTATCTAGAGCGCTGCTTGTTATTCAAGATGTGACGAAAGAATCGAAAGTGATGTTTGATACGTTAGAGCGGTTGCTACAGTTAGCGGAGTATCGCGATGATGACACGAAAAATCACGTTCATCGCATCGGGATGTTGTCAAGCATGCTTGCTCGGCTGGCTGGATGTGATGAACAGTTCGTGTCGCATATTGAAATCGCTGCCAAATTTCATGATATCGGGAAAGTTGGGATTCCAGATTATATTTTGAACAAACCCGGCAAATTGACCAAAGAAGAATGGGAATCAATGAAAACGCATGTTCTGATCGGGCACCAAATTCTTGCTAACTTAGACTTGCCAGTCATTCAAATGGCGGCGAATATTGCTCGAACGCACCATGAATGGTGGAACGGAGGTGGCTATCCGAACGGGTTAAAAGGAGAAGAAATCCCATTAGAAGGAAGGATCGTCGCTATTGTGGATGTATTTGATGCCTTATTATCTAAGCGGGTATACAAAGAAGCATTTCCGCCAGAAAAAGTGAAAGAGATCTTAATAGATGGACGCGGCAAGCAATTTGATCCGAAATTAGTGGATCTGTTTGTTTCGATGTGGGATGATTTTTTGACGGCAAGAGAGCGGTTGACATAAAGCGAACAGTGCACAAGCGCTGTTCGCTACGATAGTTTTTTATAGCAAAACCACCAATCAAGGCATTGAACGATTCCTTGTGCTTGTTGTTCGTGGCGTTCTTTTATTTTAGCGACGGTGTCGGCAGGAGGAATGATGACATGGCTACCGATAAGCTGATTGTTCGGCCAGTTTTCTGGCGTGGAAACTCCATATAAATGCGCCGTTTGCAATGCGTGAACCGAGCGCCAAATTTCTCCAATATTTCGTCCAACTTCTTGAGGATAATAAAGCATTTGTTTAATGATCCCATTCTCATCTACAATGAAAACCCCGCGGACTGGTCTTGTTCCTTTTTCAGGATCAATCATTCCAAGCATTTTTGCTAATTTGCCGAGCGGATCGGCAATGATTGGAAACGTGATGTCAACTCCTGTTTTTTCTTTTATCCATTCCATCCATTTTAAATGAGAAAATACTTGGTCAATGGATAAGCCAATCAGTTCAGTATTCAATTGGCGAAACGAATCGTTCCATTGGGCAAAGGAAATGAACTCGGTTGTGCACACCGGAGTGAAGTCTCCCGGATGGCTAAATAAAATGAACCACTTTCCGCGATAATCGGTCGGCAATGTTTTCTCTCCGAGCGTCGTATGAACGGTTACTGCTGGAAAACGATCACCAATTTTAAGCGTCTTATTGCTTTCCATCGTTCGTTCCCTCCTTAACGAAAAGATTGCATAATAGTATATTCTAAATGGCAAAGATGTGCCTAAATTTGTTCATCTGCTTTTTCTCTTCTTTTCTTGTGGTATACTAATGGAGAAATGGATTAGAACGGAGAATTGGCATGGAAGATATTCATGTGGCGGATGTTTGTTTATTAGCAGGGAAAATTATGTTGCAAAGCGGAGCGGAAACGTATCGGGTAGAGGATACGATGGTGCGAATTGCCGCCGCATTTGGTATGCCGCATTCGCACAGCTATGTAACGCCAACTGGAATTATTTTTGCGATTGATGGAGCAGGACCAGCGAGGTTAATCCGTATCGCCGAGCGCTCGACCGACTTACAGAAAGTAACGCTTGTCAACAGCATTTCCCGGCAAATTAGCAACGGCGAATTGTCGCTTGCGGAAGCATATGCACAACTCAAGCAACTCGAAAATAAAAACGTGGCGTATCCGCTTATATGGCAAATGATAGCCGCTTTCGTTGCTAGCGGCTGTTTTGTTGTCATGTTTTCTGGAGCATGGAGCGATGTTTTGCCAGCATGCTTTGCCGGTGGACTCGGTTTTTCCGGCTTGTATTATGTGCATCGGCTTATAAAAACAAAGTTTTTTGCCGAATTTTTTGCAGCGTTTCTTGCTGGGGTTACAGCGGTAGCGCTCGTGAAAATTGGGTTTGGTAGTAACGTTGATAAAATCATTATCGGTTCGGTCATGCCGCTTGTGCCAGGAATGCTAATTACAAACGCGGTGCGCGATTTAATGGCAGGGCATTTAGTCGCTGGATTGTCGAAAGGAGCAGAGGCGTTTTTGACCGCATTTGCCATCGGGACAGGAATTGCCGTTATTTTAGCGATGTAGGGAGGAAAGGATGGACATTAAACAACTTGCAATGAGTTTTATTGCTACGGCCGCGTTTGGTCTCATTTTTAACGTTCCGAAAAACTTGCTTGCCCATTGCGGATTTGTCGGAATGATTGGGTGGTTTATTTACCTTTTGCTAGTCGACTATGGATTAGACTCTGTGTTCGCAACGTTTTTCGCTGCTTTTGTTGTTGCAGTAGGTAGTCAGCTATTGGCAAGGGCTTATAAAACGCCGATGACGGTTTTTAGCGTTTCTGGCATTATACCACTTGTGCCAGGGGGACTGGCGTATGAAGCAATGCGCCATGTTGTCGTCAACGACTACAATATGGCAATTCAGCTGGCTGCGAAAGCGTTTATGCTTTCTGGCGCAATTGCAATGGGGCTCGTTTTTTCGGAAGTAATCAATCAATTGACGAAAACAAAGGGTTCTCGATAAAACCGGGTGTTTCGTACATCTTTCGTAATTGTTTGTTATTGCAACATTTTTTTGAATATTATAATATATTCAAAAGTTATTGTCATCATAGTGGGGAGAGAAAAGATGAGGAGCATACTAGAAAGTATTCAACATGAATTGTGGGAAATCTTTGACCATCTGCACCATCACCCAGAAATTAGCTGGGAGGAAGTAAACACAACAGAATTTTTAAAACAGCAGTTAGTGAAAGAAGGATATCGGGTGCAGACGTTTTCGGATTGTACGGGGGTTGTCGGCGAAATTGGCAGCGGTCCGTTGACCGTCGCGTTGCGAGCAGATATGGACGCTCTTTGGCAAGAAGTGGATGGAGTATGGAAAGCGAACCATTCGTGCGGTCACGATGCCCATATGACGATGGCGTTAGGGGTTGTGAAATTGTTGAACCACCTTGGCTATCGTCCGCCGGGAAAATTAAAAATTTTGTTTCAGCCAGCAGAAGAAACGGGAACCGGCGCGCTAAAAATGATGGAAAAAGGGGTCGTCGATGACGTCGATTTTTTATATGGCGTGCACTTACGGCCGATTCAAGAATTACGTAGCGGCTATGCGGCGCCTGCGATTTTGCACGGAGCGGCGCAAATTATTGATGGTGAAATTAAAGGAGTGGCAGCCCATGCGGCGCGACCGCATCTTGGCGTGAATGCGATTGAAGTTGGAAGTGCGCTTGTGCAAGAACTAAGCAAAATCCACATCGACCCGCAAGTACCAGCATCAATTAAAATGACGCGGTTTCATGCTGGGGGGAAAAGTGCCAATATTATTCCTGAACATGCCGATTTTACGCTTGATTTGCGAGCGCAAACGAACGAAACGATGGAACAGCTTGTCGAACATTTACATCATGTCGTCAAAGGGATAGAGATGATTTATGGAGCGGAAATTTCCCTTGAACAAAACGTTCGGATCGTTGCCGCGAATGTGCATCCAGCGGCACAGCAACTAATGGAAAAAGCGATCGTTGCAACGGTCGGGCAAGAAAAGTGTGCACTTCCAGTCGTAACATCAGGTGGGGAAGATTTTCATTTTTACTCGGTGATGAAACCTGCGTTGAAAACGACGATGCTCGGTCTCGGATGCGACTTAGCGCCAGGTCTTCATCATCCGCAGATGACGTTTCGTCGCGATGATTTACTGATTGGAGTGGAAATTTTAGCAAGGACGGTCATGGAAACATTTCGTGTGGCGCCAGCAAAAGGGGAGAGCGACGTTGAACATTTCGCTACAAACAATTAATGCGATGGAACAGTTAAAAGAAATGGCGGAACTAGAGCAGCGCGTCTGGAAATCAACGTCCATTCCGCTGCATCAAACGCTCACCGTTGCCAAAAATGGTGGCATTATTATCGGGGCGTATGATGTCGAGCGACTTGTCGGTTTTGTTTATAGTTTTCCTGGGTATCGAAATGGCGATGTGTATTTATGTTCGCATATGCTAGGCATTGACGAAGCTTACCGAAACAAAGGGATTGGGTATTTGCTAAAACAAGCGCAAGCGGAGGCAGCGAAAAAACTTGGTTACCGCCTCATTCGTTGGACGTACGATCCGCTCGAAAGCCGCAACGCCTATTTAAATATCGTGAAGCTTGGCGCCATTTGTTCCGAGTATATCGAAAACTGTTATGGGGAAATGGATGACGCCCTCAATAAACATTTGCCGTCGGATCGATTTAACGTCGAATGGCATATTCATAGTCGCTACGTACAAGAGCATCATACCTTTGTTTCTTCTATTCGTCGCTCGAAAGAAGCAGAAGTACTTCATTGGCGTATGCACGGAACAGGTGAGCCAGAAGCGGTCGTATCCCTGAGGAAGTGGGAAACATTTTCGGAGCAACCGTTTTTATTTGTCCCCATTCCGCGTCACTTTCAACGCATAAAAGAGAAGAACCACGAATTGGCGTTCGACTGGCGCTATAAAACATGCGCTGTATTTACCCGTCTGTTTCAAGAAGGATGGGCGGTTGTGCATGTAGAACGAACGGAGAAGGAACCGGTACAATATTATGTACTTGCCAAACGAGACAATATACCGTTATGAGGTGGAGACGATGAAAATAAACCGAGTAGTTTTGCGGCATATGCAAATGGAACTAAAAGCGCCGTTTACGACGAGTTTCGGTTCGTTTACGACGAAAGAGTTTATTTTAGTGGAAGCGATTGACGAGGATGGCGTGTCTGGCTGGGGAGAATCAGTAGCGTTTCACTCACCATGGTATAACGAAGAAACGGTGAAAACAAATTGGCACATGTTAGAAGATTTTCTATTGCCACTTCTATTTCAAGCACCTATGGAACATCCGGATGAGTTAAACAGCCGTTTTTCGGGGATTCGCAAAAACAACATGGCAAAAGCAGCGATTGAAGGGGCGGTATGGGACGTATTTGCGAAAAAACAGAACGTACCGTTAAGCGTGGCGCTAGGGGGAACGAAAAAACAAATTGATGTCGGTATTAGCATCGGGATTCAAAAGAGCATCGACGATTTGTTGCGTATCGTCGAACGGTATGTGTGTGAAGGATATCGACGGATGAAAGTGAAAATTAAGCCAGGATGGGATGTCGAAGTCATTCGCGAACTGCGCCGGAAGTTTCCTGATATACCGTTAATGGCAGATGCCAACTCGGCATATTCACTAAAAGACATCGAGCGGTTAAAGGCGCTTGACGAATTTCAATTGATGATGATCGAGCAACCGCTCGCTGCGGACGATATTGTGGATCATGCTGCATTGCAAGCACAACTAAATACCCCTATTTGCCTTGACGAAAGCATTCATTCGTGCGAAGATGCTAGAAAAGCAATCGAGCTTGGCAGTTGCCGCGTTATTAATATTAAAATTGGTCGTGTAGGTGGCTTGACAGAAGCGAAGCGCATCCATGATTTTTGCCAAACGCACCATATCCCGGTTTGGTGTGGGGGAATGCTTGAAGCTGGAGTAGGACGAGCGCATAATATTGCGATAACTACGCTTTCTAATTTCTCTCTGCCTGGGGATACGGCTGCTTCTTCATATTATTGGGAGCGGGATATTATTTTTCCGGAAGTAACAGTACATAATGGCAGGATTACCGTTCCAGAGGCACAAGGAATTGGCTATGTCGTTGACCGGCAGCAAGTCGACCGCTATACAACCTTTGCGAAAACGTATCGCCCATCATTGAAATAACCGATCTGTGCGAGCAGGTCGGTTTTCTTTTTGGAGTATTTTTTTGTGAAAGAGTAACAATAGAGATGAACCCGCTGTTTTTTCTATCAGAAAACAGAAAAAAATGATTGAATTTATCCGTTTTATGCGTTAAAGTATAAAACGGAAAAAGTATTTTTATCGCAAAAATTTTTGCAATTTTCAACAAGAAAAAGCGAGGAGAGACAGCACATGAATTTGTTTCGAAAAAAATCGGTGGAGGCCTTATTGCAAGAGGCCGGAAGAAAAGGGGCATCGTTAAAAAAAGAATTAGGTGCCTTTGATTTAACCATGCTCGGGATTGGCGCGATTATTGGGACAGGTATTTTCGTCTTAACGGGAGTGGCTGCTTCTGAGCATGCAGGACCTGCACTTGTTCTTTCGTTTATTCTTTCTGGTCTGGCGTGCGTGTTCGCGGCGCTTTGTTATGCGGAGTTTGCGTCGACTGTTCCGGTATCAGGAAGTGCGTATACGTATAGCTACGCAACATTTGGTGAGTTAATTGCTTGGATTTTAGGGTGGGATTTAATTTTAGAGTATGGAGTTGCTTCGTCAGCGGTAGCGGCCGGGTGGTCTGGGTATTTTCAAGGATTGTTAGCAGGATTTGGCATTGAACTTCCGAAAGCATTAACGAGTGCTTACGATCCAGCGAAAGGAACGTATATTGATGTGCCAGCGATTTTCATCGTGCTTGTTATTGCACTTTTACTAACACGTGGAGTGAAGAAATCCGCTCGCTTCAACTCCATCATGGTTATTATTAAAGTAACGGTTGTATTATTATTCCTTGCGGTTGGTGTATGGTATGTGAAGCCGGCAAACTGGACGCCGTTTATGCCGTTTGGTTTTTCAGGCGTTGCGACAGGGGCGGCGACGGTATTTTTTGCATATATCGGTTTTGATGCTGTGTCTACTGCTGCGGAAGAAGTAAAAAATCCGCAGCGCAATATGCCGATAGGGATTATCGCATCTCTTTTAATTTGTACGGTATTGTATATTGCCGTTTCGCTCGTATTAACAGGTATTGTTCCATATAACCAATTGAACGTGAAAAACCCTGTAGCGTTTGCGTTAAACTACATTCATCAAGACTGGGTGGCGGGATTTATTTCATTAGGAGCAATTGCCGGGATTACAACCGTATTACTTGTCATGTTATACGGACAAACTCGTTTATTTTATGCCATCAGCCGGGACGGGTTATTGCCAAAAGTATTTTCGCGCGTTAGCCCAGTAAGACAAGTGCCAGTCGTCAACACGTGGTTAACATGCTTATTCGCTGCCTTCTTTGCCGGTGTCGTTCCGTTGAATAAGCTCGCGGAGCTAACAAATATCGGTACGTTATTTGCGTTTATTACCGTATCGATCGGCGTACTAATTTTACGCAAGACGCAGCCAGATTTAAAACGGGCGTTTAAAACACCGCTTGTTCCACTTGTTCCGCTATTAGCAGTAGCGTTTTGCGGCTATTTAGTGCTCCAGCTGCCAGCGATGACATGGATTGGTTTCGTGTCGTGGTTATTAGTCGGTCTTGTCGTTTATTTCTTCTATGGTCGGCGTCACAGTACGCTAAACGGACAAGCACATGCTAGCGAAAAGGTTAGCTAAAAACCTCGCCCAAGGGGCGAGGTTTTTTATTAGTTCGTTAACTCTTTAATACCTGTATTGGCTTTGACAAGAATTTCATCGAATTTTTTCTCATCTGCTTTTTTCGATGAGAGGAGTGTGCCGACAACAGCAGCGATAAAACCTAACGGAATGGACACAATCCCTGGATTGGCAAGTTTGAAAATTGGTTCACCGACGAGAATCGCAACACCAGGCTGCGGTGCCCAGACGTTTGGGCTAAGCGCTACAAGTAAGAGCGAGCTAAATAAGCCGACAAGCATGCCCGTAATCGCTCCGGTAGTATTAAAGCGTTTCCAAAAGATCGTTAATAAAATGATTGGCAAGTTGGCGCTTGCTGCTACTGCAAACGCTAAGGCGACAAGGAAGGCAACGTTCATTTTTTGCGCAAATAACGCTAATAAAATCGACAATACCGCAACCCCGATTGATGCCCAGCGTGCGGCCACCATTTGTTCCCTTTCCGTCGCTTGCCCGTGCCGAATAATATGGCTGTAAAAGTCGTGGGCAAATGCCGAAGCAGCAGACAGTACAAGCCCCGCCACCACCGCTAAAATCGTGGCGAACGCAACCGCGGAAACGAACGCGAACAAAAAGTCGCCGCCTAGCGCTTCTGCTAATAACGGTGCAGCCATGTTTCCAGCTGGGTTTGCTGCAACGATTTTGTCATAGCCAACAAATGCGGCTGCACCAAATCCTAAGAAAATGGTCATGACATAGAACAAACCGATAATCCATGTTGCGTACACGACTGATTTGCGAGCAGTTGGTGCATCTTTTACGGTAAAGAAACGAATTAAAATGTGTGGAAGTCCTGCTGTTCCTAAGATGAGAGCTAAGTTGAGCGAAATGGTGTCAAGTGGATTTTTGAATTTATTGCCTGGATTTAAAAATGCTTCTTTTAATGGTGTCGCCGTTTTTACTTCGTTAAACATTTTAGCAATGCTGAAATCGAACTTAGCAAATACAATAACGGAAATGACAAACGTCCCAGCCATTAACAAAACAGCTTTGACAATTTGTACCCAGCTTGTGGCTGTCATTCCGCCGAATACGACATAAACGGTCATCAACGTGCCTACGATTAAAACAGCGTAAATGTAGTCAATGCCCAATAAAAGCTTAATAAGGGCGCCCGCCCCGACAAGCTGTGCAATCATGTAAAAAATAGAAATGGAAATCGTATTTAATGCGGCGACACCGCGCACCTTTTTATCGTCAAATCGTGCCGCAATCATGTCCGCCATGGTGTACTTTCCTAAATTGCGAAGCGGTTCTGCAACGATATAAAGGACGACAAGGTAAGCGACAAGAAAGCCAATGCTGTAGAAAAATCCGTCAAACCCGACTAACGCAATCATCCCTGCAATCCCTAAAAAGGAGGCAGCCGACATGTAATCGCCAGCAATTGCTAATCCATTTTGCCAACCGGTTAACGCGCTGTCTGCTGTGTAAAACTCGCTCGTTGTTTTTGTCCGTTTGGAAGCAAAGTAGGTAATGACGAGTGTTAGTGCAACGATAATTAAAAATAGAGAAAATGCTAATCCATGCATTAGACATTGCCTCCTTTTACTTCCTGTTTAATTTTTTCAACCATTTCATCAAAACGTGCAGCTCGTTTTGAATACAACATGCAAAGCGTCCACGTCATAATGAATTGGGCGAAAGCAAACACCCATGCCCAGCTAATTGAACCGAATGCAGGAGTGTTTAGCACGGTAGAGTAAGACGTTAAAATCGGTAGCGTAAAATAAAACGCTAAAAAGAACAACGAAAAAGGTAAAATAAATGCGCGTTTTTCTCGCATCAGCTGCTGGAAAGAAGCTGATTGGACTACTTGACTGTAGTCAACGGTTTGTTGCTGTTGGGAAGAAAATTCTTTCACTGCCATAAGTTAACCCCCTCCTTAAAAAATGCTATTTATTTTCTGTGAAAATAACGGATCCATGAGCGGTTATTTTCATGCGTGGGTGGTGAGCAAAACTTGCTCATGGATGTTTTTTGGGTGAAAAGTAAAATAAAGCGATCCTCCTTTCGTTTCGATGTTCATAGTTTTGTCACAAATTTATTATATATTTATCAGAAAAATTTGTAAATTATGAATTTAAAAAATTTAATTATTATCCAGTTAAATTTATACTAGAAAAACAAACAGAATTATTTCAGAATATACATAAAAAAATTTAAATTAAGAAAAAAACAATAAAATAATAATATTCAGAAAATCAAATTATAAAAAAAGAAAAGTAATCTCTATTTTTCTTTATTTTTCAACTTTACAAAAATTATCGAATAGTATACAATCTTAAACGTATAACTTCTGCAATATTCTACAGAAAACGACAAGGGGAGACAGCGGGATGAATTTATTTAGAAAAAAGCCGATTGATGTCCTTCTGAAAGAAGCAGGGGGGAAAGGGGCATCGCTAAAAAAAGAACTAGGTGCCTTTGATTTAACGATGCTTGGGATTGGCGCAATTATCGGTACGGGGATTTTCGTACTTACTGGAGTAGCTGCTGCAGAACATGCGGGACCAGCACTTGTTCTTTCGTTCATTCTTTCAGGTCTTGCGTGCGTATTTGCGGCACTTTGCTATGCAGAGTTTGCTTCGACCGTTCCGGTATCAGGAAGCGCCTATACGTATAGCTACGCAGCTTTCGGGGAACTGCTTGCTTGGATTTTAGGGTGGGACTTAATTTTAGAGTATGGGGTTTCTTCGTCAGCGGTTGCTGCCGGTTGGTCTGGTTATTTCCAAGGATTGTTAGCGGGATTTGGCATTGAACTTCCGAAAGCGCTAACAAGTGCATACGATCCAGCGAAAGGAACGATTATTGATTTACCGGCTATTATCGTTGTTTTATTCATTACATTCTTATTGACGCGCGGTGTGAAAAAATCAGCCCGTTTTAACTCGATTATCGTGGTGATTAAAGTAGCAGTTGTGTTATTGTTCCTTGCGGTTGGTGTATGGTATGTGAAGCCGGCAAACTGGACGCCGTTTATGCCGTTTGGTTTCTCAGGTGTTGCGACAGGGGCAGCGACGGTATTTTTCGCATACATCGGCTTTGATGCGGTGTCCACAGCTGCAGAAGAAGTGAAAAATCCACAGCGTAATATGCCAATCGGGATTATTGCCTCTTTATTAGTTTGTACGATTTTGTATATTGCCGTTTCGCTCGTATTAACAGGCATTGTTCCGTATGATCAATTGAACGTGAAAAATCCGGTAGCGTTTGCGTTAAACTACATTCATCAAGATTGGGTAGCAGGGTTTATTTCGTTAGGAGCGATTGCCGGGATTACAACGGTATTGCTTGTCATGATGTACGGGCAAACTCGTTTATTCTATGCGATTAGCCGTGACGGACTATTGCCAAAAGTATTTTCGCGCGTTAGCCCAGTAAGACAAGTGCCATTTGTGAACACATGGCTAACAGGTTTATTGGTAGCGTTCTTTGCAGGGGTTGTACCGTTAAATAAATTGGCGGAGCTAACGAACATTGGAACGTTGTTTGCGTTCATCGTTGTTTCTGTCGGTGTGCTTGTTTTACGCAAAACACAGCCGGATTTGAAACGAGCGTTTAAAACACCGCTTGTTCCACTTGTTCCGCTATTAGCAGTAGCGTTTTGCGGCTATTTAGTACTTCAGTTGCCAGCGATGACATGGATTGGTTTCGTCTCATGGCTATTGATTGGTCTTGTCATTTATTTTGTCTATGGTCGCCGTCATAGTACACTAAATGAACAAGCGAATGTAAACGAAAAAGTAAGCTAATGTCAAAAGGTCTTTGCCGGGAATCGGCGAAGGCCTTTTTGGCTAATTCGGATTTTTTTGGTATAATGGATATATGATGACGAAACAGAGGTGAGGATAGTGATTAGTGAAAAGTTGTTGCAAGGGTTAAATGAGCAAATGAATTTTGAATTTTTTTCTGCCCATGCATATATGGCGATGGCAGCGTACTGTTCCGCAGAAAGCCTAGATGGATTTGCTAACTTTTTTTTAGTACAGGCGGAAGAAGAGCGGTTTCATGCAATGAAGTTTTACAACTTTATTAATGCGTTAGGGGAGCGAGCGATTATTACAGGCTTTGATTCACCGAATAACGATTTTACGTCTGTGTTGGACTGTTTTGAAAAAGCGCTCGTGCAAGAAAAAGAAGTGACGAAACGAATTTACCGGTTGTCTGATATTGCGTGGGACGAGCGGGAGCATGCGACGATTAACTTTTTAAAATGGTTTATTGATGAGCAAGTAGAAGAGGAAGCGATGTTTGATAATATTATCCAAAAGTTGCGTCGTATCCAAAATGACAATAACGCAATGTTTATGCTCGATAGCGAGTTTGCCAAACGGACGTTTACCCCAGAAGCACAAGCATAAGGAGAGGCTGTTCCATGATGGGACAGCCTCTTTGCCATGTTATTCAGTTGGTTTTGTGCTAGCGAGCTGGCTTTGTGCTTGAGCGATTAACCGTTTCGTAATTTCGCCGCCGACGGAACCATTCGCGCGCGAGGCGGTGTCAGAACCTAGTTGCACGCCAAACTCTTGGGCGATTTCATATTTTATTTGATCAAGGGCTTGTTCAATTCCCGGTACGAGCAATTTATTGTTTCTTGCCATGTTGTTTTCCTCCTGTTTTTTTTATTGCCTTGCAATGTTAGTATGCGGCACGGCAAAAGATTTATAATGGCAATTACAGAGGGTATGGCAAGTTTTTGGCATTCTAAAGCACAAATCGCGTAACGGATTGGTTTAATTGGTTGGCGGTGCTAGCTAGCTCGTGCGACGACGCAAGCAACTCTTGCATTGTGGCGTTTTGTTCTTCGGTGGCGGCTGCGACTTGTTCAATATTGGTTGCTGTCATTTTGGACACACGAATAATGCCTTCCGCCGAAACAGTCATTTCTGCCATTTTTTCATTTGCGGCTAAAACTGCGCTCCGCACGGTTTCACACTCGGTTTTGACGTTCCAAATTGATTCGGCGATATGATGGAAAGTGTCTTCAAGTTGTTTCATCATGTCTCTGCCGTGTTTGACAGCTTCATTGCTTTCATTCATCGCTAAAACGGCGCGCGTCGTTTCTTGTTGTGCCAAATGGAGGAGGTGGCGAATATTGCCGGCAGCAACGGCTGTTTGTTCCGCAAGTTTCCGGACTTCGGACGCGACGACGCCAAACCCTTTTCCGTGCTCTCCTGCTCGCGCTGCTTCAATGGCGGCGTTTAAAGCGAGCAAATTCGTTTGTTCAGAAATAGCAGTAATGAGACCAACGATTTGCTGGATTTCGCTCGATTGCTTGTCCAATGTTTGAATAATGGTCGATAAATGGGTGACTTTTTCGTTAATTCGTTCCATTTGCGTTGTCGTTTCGTTGACGAATTGGGCGCCTTGGGCTACTTTTTGGCTCGTTTTGTTCGTGATATCCGTTGTTTTTTCCATCCGGGTAGTAACGGTTGTTAATTGGGTGGAAACAGATTGTACGGTTTCGTTTGTCCGTTCTGCCGCTGACACTTGCTCATCAGCGCCGGTGGCTACTTGCAACATTGCTTCGGTAATTTGTTCGTTCGTTTCGGTTGTCGATTCGGCGTTTAGTTTTAGTTTTTCGGACATATCGTTGACATATTCGGCCGATTGACGAATTTGTTCAATCGATTGTTGTAAGTGGGTGGCAAGTTCGTTCATGGCATTCATCATTTCGCCAATTTCGTCTTTTCTTGTAGTATCTATCTGAGTGACACGTAAGTTCCCACGTGCTAGTTGCTTACATATGCCAACCGCTTGAAATAGTGCTTTGCTAATTTTTCGACTGACGATGATGAGTAAAATAGCTGAAAGAATGATCGCAGAAACAACTGTCGTTATCATAATAAGCATCGTTTGCTTTATTTGATCGTTCATTTGAGCGATTAGGTTATTTCGGTCGGTTGTAATCATCGTACGAAGTTGCTCTAGTTTCTCGATGCTGACATCGCGAATAACTTCTGCTTTATTTTGAAAGCTAATGACTTGATAAATGTCCATTTGTTCGCCACGGTTGCGGTTTTCTAAAACAGCGGGTTGGATGGTTTTATGCAGCAGGTTATTTAATTGATTATCAACAGCTACTGTGGCATTGTAAATCGTTTGTTCTTCATTTGTAGCCATATGTGGTCGTAATTTTTCCATGCTTTCTTTAAATTGTTTTGTTTGCTGGTCGTACTGCTGTAAGGTTTCAGAACGAGGGTTTGTCATATAATCGGTAATCAAAATATATTTTTGGCGAAAAGATGACGCAATTTCGGTAATTAAAATTGCTTGGTCGCTTTTTTCTTCGACTTGTTTTACAACAGTTGTCGTATGATAGACGAGAAAGGCGACAAAGATGAAAACGCTCACAAAAAGGAGTGTTGAGAAACTGAAAACGATTCCATATTTTTTGCCAATGGTCATAACGTCATTCCCCCTTCACGCTTTAGGTAAATTATAGCACCGACATTATAAAGTGGGGAGAGTAGTTTCAAAAAAAATTGTAGTGGAGGAAATCGACATCGTAAAAAATTTGTCACTAACTTTTTATTGCAATCGGTTTCAATTTCGGTTACAATCCAAATCAGAAGTGATCCGAAACGTTTTGGAGGAAAAAGAAGTGACGACGATTAAAGATATTGCTAAAGCTGCTGGCGTTTCAATTACGACCGTTTCCCGTGCGTTGAACGGTTACTCAGACGTAAATGAAAAGACAAGGCAGAAAATTATCGAGATTGCCAAACAGCTAAATTATAGTCCGAATACGTTAGCGCGCGGTCTTGTGATGAACAAATCCAAAACGATCGGCTTACTTGTTTCGGGATTGACGCGAGAAAGTACGAAAGATAACTTTACGTTTGAAGTGCTTGCGGGCGTGAATCAATATGTCAGTGAAGTGGACTATGATATGGTGCTATTTAACACAACTTCAACGAAACAGCGGGAGAAAACGTACACACAGCTATGTCGTGAACGGCGTGTAGATGGCGCTATTTTACAAGGAATTCGCGTCGATGACCCGTATTTGCAAGAAGTGGTCGAAAGCGACATCCCGTGTGTATTGATCGATATTCCGATCGAGTCGGAAACAGTCGGATATGTGACGACGGACAACGTGCTAGGCGCGAAAAAAGCGGTACAACATCTCATTTCGCTCGGCCACCGGCATATTGCGATGATCAACGGGTATGAATTTGCGTTCGTCAGCGAACAACGATTGAAAGGATTTCAAGAGGCGTTATTGGAAGCAGGTTTGCCTTTTCATGAGCATTTGGTGGCCAATGGCGCGTTTAAAGAAGAACGGGCTGAGCAAGAAGCAGTAAGGCTGTTGACGCAGCGCCCAGAAATTACCGCGTTTTTTTGTGCGAGCGACTTAATGGCGCTCGGAGTGATGAAAGCAGCGAAAACGTTAGGAAAGCGAATCCCAGAAGAACTAGCGATCATCGGTTATGATGACATTATTTTAGCCTCGTACACCACTCCGCCGTTATCTACCATTGCTCAAAATAAGTTCGCGATGGGGTACGAAGCGGCTAAATTATTGATCGAAATGTTGGAAGGAAAGGCGCAGTCTCGCGTGCGAGTGCTTGAAACTGAATTGAAAATACGTGAATCGACGGTAAAAAACCACGGATAGTGGTTTTTTACTAGCCGCCGGATTCAAAACGTTTTGGAACTATTTTTTAAACAAAATCCGAAACGTTTTGGATTTTTATATCATCGTCATCCGAAACGTTTTGGAATACACAGGAGGTATCCTTGAATGGAGTATCGAGTCATTAAAGAAAACGATCTATTTTTTCTGACAGATGAAAAAGGAAATATCCCTAAAAACCATCCGTACGGGCTTGGACTATACACGAAAGATACCCGTTTTTTAAGCAAGTTACATTTGCACATTAATGGGCAAGAGCCTGTCCTATTATCTTCGGATGCGGGAGAAAATTATGTGGCAACGATCTTATTAACAAACCCTCATATGGAGAAAGATGGGGAGATATTATTATGGCGAGAATCGGTTGAAATCGAAAGAAAACGTTTTATATACGAAGGTGTGCTTTATGAAAGAATCAACCTAAAAAATTACTATCCAAAGCCGGTGCAATTCGAACTGAGTATACAGGTGGATGTTGATTTTGCGGATATGTTTATCATCCGTGGCTTTCAAACAGGGAAAGTTGGCAAACGTACGGGTCAAACGATTGGCAATCGCTCGCTCACTTTTCATTATGAAGGAGCCGATCAACTGAAACGCGCAACAACAATCACATGGGATCGGCAAGAGAAAGCGGTGGAGGAACATGGAGAAATTGTTTTTGATTTTGCGTTGAACCATGCCGAGGAGCAAACCGTTACATTGATCATCCAACCGCAAATCGGCGAAGAAGCACAGAGAAATATCGCTTCTCCGATAGAGGCACTAGACCGTTTGAAAGCGTCTTACCGTCAATGGGAGAGCAACATTACGAAAATAACGACCGATTATGAGCCGCTTGCCCGTTTAGTCAGCCGCGGGATTGGCGATTTGCGAGTATTGTTAACCGATTTAGGGTACGGTCCATTTCCAGTCGCAGGGTTACCATGGTTTGGGGTGCCGTTTGGTCGAGATAGTTTAATTGCTGCACTGCAAATGCTTCCTTTTCAACCGGAAATCGCAAAAGGGACGCTTCTTACAATGGCAAAATATCAAGGAAAACACTTTGACCCTTGGCGAGACGAGCAACCTGGAAAAGTGATGCACGAAATGCGTTTTGGTGAATTGGCAAATACAAATCAAATCCCGTTTACGCCATATTACGGGACGATTGATGCGACCCCGTTGTTCCTTGTCCTGTTGACAGAGTATGTGAAATGGACAGGTGATTTCGAGCTTGTTCGTCAACTAAAAAACAATATTGATGACGCACTCATGTGGATTGATCAATACGGGGATCGCGATGGCGATTTATTTGTTGAATATCACCAAGAATCAGCGAAAGGGATTGCTAATCAAGGATGGAAAGATTCTGGTGATTCTATCGTTCACCGTAACGGTGAATATGCTGAGTCTCCGATTGCCCTTGTGGAAGTGCAAGGCTATGTGTATCAAGCAAAAATGGGATTGGCGGATATTTTTGAACAGCTCAATGAGCATGAGCAAGCGGCAAAGCTTCGCCAGCAGGCGGAAGAGTTAAGAGTGAAATTTGAGAAACAGTTTTGGATGGAGGATGTGCAATTTTATGCGATTGCATTAGACGGAAATAAACGGCAAGTGGGGACGATTACGTCTAACCCAGGGCATGTGCTGTTTGCCGAGATGCTTGATTCAGAACGAATGGAGAAGACGATTCGTACGCTGTTGTCGCCAAAAATGTTTTCTGGTTACGGGATTCGTACAATGGGAGAAGGGGAAGCAGGATACAATCCAATGAGTTACCATGACGGCAGCGTCTGGCCTCACGATAATAGCATTATTTTGCTTGGATTGAGCAAATTGGGAAAACGGGAAGAAGCCAACATAGTCATGGGAGGTCTTATTGAAGCAGCTTCTCATTTTGAATACGACCGTCTGCCAGAATTATTTTGCGGATACAGCAAACAATTCGGCAAGCCTGTGAAATATCCTGTTGCTTGCTCTCCTCAAGCGTGGGCGGCAGGGACTCCACTTGTTTTTGTTCAATCGTTACTTGGGTTGTTCCCTAATAGTCTAAAAAAGGAAATTCGCTTGTCACCAACATTGCTTGAGCCGATGAATGTCTTAAAAGTCGAGAATATCGCGATCGGCAACGGACGATTATCGGTTACTGTTACACGTCAAAACGGTGAAACAAACGTTCATATTGCCCAAAATACAACTGGTTACGAGGTAAAACTTGTTTAATACCAAGGGAGATATTCTCTCTTGTTATATATAAATTATTCCATAAAAGGGGAGATAGGAAGATGAAAAAATGGTTGGCAATTGGTATGTCGACAATGCTATTTGGAAGCGCTTTAGCAGGTTGCAGTAGCGGGGAAGAAAAAACAGCAGGGAAAGAAACTAGTGGAACAAAAAATGAAAAAGTGGAAGTGACGCTTGCTGGTTGGGGAGGAAATCCGACAGAACAAAAGCTATTGCAACAAACATTAGATGAGTTTCAAAAGAAATACCCGAACATTAAAGTAAAATATGAAGTCATTTCTGACCAATATATGGATGTGATTAAAACACGGCTAGTTGGCGGGGAAGGACCAGATGTTTTCTATCTTGATGCGTTTGAAGCGCCGGCATTAATTAAAACGGGAGCACTCGAACCGCTAGACAAATATGTCACGGATGATTTTGATATCAATGACTTTGAAAAACCGTTGCTTGATGCGTTTAAAGGAGAAGACGGGAAAATTTACGGATTCCCAAAAGACTATTCAACGCTTGCGCTCTTTTATAACAAAAAAATGTTTGAAGAAGCAGGGGTAGAAGTACCGAAAACTTGGGATGAATTGCGCGAAGTAGCGAAAAAACTAACGAAAGGCACACAAGTATATGGCTTCGGGGTGGCGCCAGAATTAGCGCGCTTATACTACATTGCCGAATCAAAAGGTGGGAAAGTAGTTACGGATAATAAAGCAAGTTTTGCTGATCCGAAAGTAGTCGAAGCGCTTCAACCGATCGTTGATATGCATTTGAAAGATAAATCAGCTGCTCAACCGAGTGAAGTTGGCGCAAACTGGGGCGGTGAAATGTTCGGACAAGGAAAAGCAGCGATGGTCATTGAAGGAAACTGGGCAATTCCGTTCTTAAAAGATACGTTCCCGAATTTAGAATATGGAACAGCAGAAATCCCAACAATCAACGGGAAAAAAGCAACGATGGCATATACTGTTGCATATGTGATGAACAAAAATTCACAGAAGAAGGAAGCTGCTTGGAAATTAATTTCCTTCTTAACGGGAAAAGAGGGAATGAAAATTTGGACGAGCAAAGGATTGGCGTTACCGACGCGCAAATCGGTAGCAGCTGAGTTAGGATTTGATAAAGATCCGTTGCGCGCGCCAATTGTAGCTGGTGCTTCCTACGCAACGGTATGGCAAAACGGAACGAACTTGCCGATTATTACAAATAACTTCAATAACCAATTTGTCAGTGCCTTTTTAGGGCAGCGTCCACTAGCAGATGCATTGAAAGAAGCACAAGAAACAGCAAACAAAGAAATTGAAGGGAATAAATAATGACAGCGCTGATAGAAGGAGTCTCCTTCTATCAGCTTTAGCATTAAGCGGTTCCCTCCTTTCTAGTAGATTAGCGTACTAGCAAGAGGGGAACGGCTTAATGGAATCGCGTATGAGGAGAGGAAGAACGATGAGAAAAAAAGCATGGCGTGAGGCAGGAACAGGGTACTTATTATTATCTCCAACGTTATTTGTATTACTTTTATTTATTATTGGTCCAATCTTATTTGCCATTTTTTTAGCATTCCATAAAGTACAGCTGCTTGGCACGACTACGTTTGAATTTGTTGGATTCGATAACTTTAAACGAATGACAGGAGATTTACGAGCGAAAATTGCCTTATGGAATACGGTGAAATATGTCGTGCTCGTTGTCCCGTGCCAAACGATGCTAGCGCTTGTGTTAGCAGCAACATTAAATGCAGGATTGAAAGGGCAAAAGTTTTTCCGTATCGTTTACTTTTTGCCAACGCTTACGTCTTCAGCTGTACTAACGTTAATCTTTATGTGGATGTACAACCAAAATGGGCTCATTAACGATTTGCTGCAAGCCGTTGGATTACCGACGTATAACTGGCTTGGCGATCCAAAAGTGGCTCTGAACGCGATTATGGTGATGAATATTTGGTCGACCGCTCCGTTTTTCATGGTCATTTATTTAGCGGCATTGCAAGATATTCCTGATTCGCTTTATGAAGCGGCAGAGTTAGATGGGGCAAATGCCATCCAAAAATTTTGGTACGTCACTGTTCCTTATTTGCGACCAGTTACATCGTTTGTTGTCATTATGGGGCTGATTGGAACGTTTCAGCTATTTGACCAGTCTTACATCTTCTCTGCCGGTTCTGGAGGTCCGAACAATTCAACGTTAACCGTCGTACTGCTTATTTATCAATACGCATTTAAAACGTTAGGAACGATGGGATATGCAGCTGCATTAGCTTTCGCATTAGCGATTATTATTTTAATCGCGACATTAGTGCAACGGAGATTTTCGAAAGAAGAATCTCTTTATTAAGGAGATGAAAATGGATGAAGAAAAAACTAGGCATTGGCAAGGCGTCTTTGTATGTTATTCTCGTTCTTTATGCGATCGTAACGATGATTCCGTTTTTATGGGCGTTGTCTTCTTCCTTTAAAACGCTTGAAGAAATTGTGAGCGGCACGATTTCGTTTATTCCAAAGCATTTTACGCTTGATAACTATAAACAAATTTTTATTGAGCAACAACTGTTTCCGCGCTGGTTGTTCAATAGTGTCATTATCGCAGTAACGGTAACGTTGCTTAACTTATTGTTTAATTCGATGGCTGGATATGCGCTTGCTCGTTTGCAGTTTCCTGGGAAAAAACCGTTATTTATTATTATTTTGGCCGTGCTCATGATTCCAGCACAAGTGACGATGATTCCGAACTACTTAATTTTAAAGCAGCTAGGGTGGCTCAATTCGTATCAAGGGATGATTGTCCCGACAATGATTAATGCAACATTTATTTTCATGATGAGGCAATTTTTCATTAACTTTCCAAGAGAATTAGAGGAAGCTGCGGCGTTGGACGGGTTAAGTCGCATCGGCACGTTTTTCCGGATTGTATTGCCGCTTGCTCGTCCGGCATTAGCGGCACAAGCGATTTTTGTTTTCATGGGTTCGTGGAATGACTTTATGCGACCACTTATTATTCTTTCCGATCCAGAGTTATTTACATTGCCGCTCGGCTTGAACAGTTTTAAAGGGCAATATATTAGCTACTGGAACTATATTATGGCGGCATCGATGGTATTTACGTTACCCGTGCTTGTCATTTATATCTTCTTCAATCGCTACTTCATTAAAGGAATTTCGTTTACAGGGGGAAAATAGTTAAAATCCCCCTGTTCGTTTTATTTCTTGCCATTCGCTATATTCGCCAATAAACAAAGTGATATACCCAATGATAATAATTCCAATCCCGAACACTTTTATTGCTTGAATCCATTCGTTATTCACTACGGCCACCTCATCCAAAAGATTCTCTCCATCAACGTATGATAGTTGGCACGTCTTTGTTAATCTTGCCCGTAGCTTACATCTTTGTCCGGATGCATAAATGGCGCGGCTTGCGGCCGTTTTTTCGCTTCTAATAGCTCGCGATTTTCCGCTGTATTCCAGCCGATATCGTTTGTTGGATGCACCCATTCTTCTCCGGCCATCACGCTTGGGTCAGTGTCTTCGCTCCATTGATTGAGCGGGGAGTTTGGGGAATTGTATTTGCTGTCGCCAATGACGACACCATGTTTGTTCACAAATGGCGGTTGCATGTGCATCCCTGTTCCTTTAAACGACGGAGCATGAATTTGGTGCGGTTGTGTTTCGTCAAAAATCGGCGATTGTATGTTTTGTTCTTTTTTCATCTGTCTCACCTCAATGATAGTGTGAGCAAAAAACCGATGAATAAACCGCCTATTTTTCCGGAAAATAAGAAAAACGATTGAAGGGGGGAGAACCTTGACAAATAATGCATTTCCAGTCGCAACCCTTCGCGAGCAATCGCTAAAAAAACTACAACAGCTTGAAAAAACGTTGCGGGAAGAAACGGGAGAAGAAATCGTATTGATTGCCTATCATCGCAAGGAGGAAACGAAATGAAGCGAAAAGTGAAATACAATGCAGCAGAAAATAACAATAAAACCCCGACCGAAAGTTTGCCGGAATCCGAAGCGATTGCGCAATACGCTAGCGACGAAGAAATGATTCGTGGCGCAAACCGCAATTCGAAAAAAGGGAGGCAAGGGGAATGAAGAAAAAACAACCGCGAACAGCCCGAGAAGAGTTTTCGGTGGAAACAGGAGATTTAAACGCCTATCAGCTCCTTATGTTAAAAGAGGAAATAAAACGAAAAAAGAAAAAGTAGGGATTTCCCTACTTTTTCGCTGGATGCGCAAATAAAGAGAACGGAGCGGAAAAGATCGCCGTTTTTCGCTGCATCGGATCGAAATAGGCGACCATGACGGTTTTTGTGTTTCGTACCTCTTTTGTTTTTACGTAATGGTCAATATCGATCGGAATGATTTCCATTACGGTATGTTTAAACAACTCTTTTTCCTCTAGCTCTAATGCCGCAAATGGTTCTCCTAGCAACAGCGGATTTTCTAGAAGCTGGCGATAAACAATCGTTCGTTCTTCTTTCGCGATTTTTTCTTCCCACCATGGCTTGCGCGGTTTATGTTTTTGGTTTTTTAAATAGTCATATTTCATCAATGCTTCGATAATCGGTACTTGTTCGATTTGCGTTGCTTGTAAAAATGCATATAAGCGGCGGAATAAATCTTCGAGCTGATGGCCGATGCGTGCCCAACCTTGTTCGTCCCAATACGTGCCAAACGCTTGGAAAAAGTCAAACGGCGTTGGAAAAACGTGCGTCACTAAATATTCAATCGTTTCGTCCATACGATGGTCGTTCCAATACTTCTCTAACACGTCCTCGACTTGTTTAATCCGCGTAATATCATCAAACGAAAGGACGTTATTTTTTAACACCTCATACGGTGCATGGTCCATAAACACATATCCATATTCCGGCGCGCGCAGGCGAAGCCCCGTCCCGCGCAACATTTTTAGAAAGCCAAGCTGCAACTCTTCTGGACGAAGGGCGAATACATCGTTGAACGTTTTCCGGAATGAAGTGTAATCTTCTTCCGGCAAACCGGCAATTAAATCAAGGTGTTGCGCAATTTTTCCCCCTTGTTTCACAAGCGTGACTGTGCGAGTGAGTTTAGCAAAATTTTGCTTGCGCATCACAAGCCGGTTTACTTCATCGTTCGTCGATTGAACGCCGATTTCAAAACGGAACAGTCCTGGCGGTGCTTCTTTATTTAAAAACTCAATCACTTCTGGACGCATAATATCGGCGGTAATTTCGAATTGAAACACCGTACCTGGGACGTGTTCATCAATTAAAAATTGAAACATTTCCATCGCGTAGCTGCGACTAATGTTAAAGGTGCGATCGACGAATTTGATTGTTCTTGCCCCATGCTTCATTAAATAACGGATGTCTTCTTTTATTTTTTCGCGGTCAAAATAGCGAACGCCAACCTCAATGGACGATAAGCAAAACTGGCAGCTGAACGGGCAGCCGCGGCTCGTTTCGATATACGTCACCCGCTTCGCTAAATGAGGAACATCTTCTTGAAAGCGATATGGCGACGGCATATCCGCAAGATTTATTTTGTTTCGCTGCGGATTGATGATAATGTTCCCATCTTCACGAAACGCCAATCCATGCACGGCATGAAAATCGCGTGCCCCGCTTAACTGAATTAACAGTTGTTTAAACGTTTCTTCTCCTTCACCGATGACGATAAAGTCAAATGCATCGACAGTTTCGAGCCATTCGCGCACATCGTACGACACTTCTGGCCCGCCGACGACAATTGTGATGTGTGGATCGATTTTCTTTAACATTTTGCATACTTTAATCGTTTCTTCAATGTTCCAAATGTAACAGCTAAATCCGATGACGTCCGGTTTTTTTTGGTAAAGATCGGTCACGATGCTCATCGCTGGGTCTTTAATCGTATACTCCGCAATTTCCACAGCAAATTGCGGCTGAACATATGCTTTCAAATAACGAATGGCTAAGTTTGTATGAATATATTTTGCGTTTAACGTTGCGCATACAATTTTCATCGTAAAAAACCCCTTTAATATAAGCGTCAACATTTTAGTATAACACAATATATAAAAAAATAAAACAAACTGAGCAAGTGGGATGTTTTCGGAAAATTTTAAAATATGTAGCAGGAGTACCTTTTTTTTTGACGAATATATATTGATTGTTGATATTATGCGGTTGGGGGAGGAACGATAATGAGCAACAGCCTTTCTCCTAGTGAAAAACAAGAATTAATCGTCAATGTGAAATCATTAGAAGAAGAAAACCGGCGGTTGAAAGAACAATTAAGTGGTTATGCGATTATTTTTGAACGGTCATTAGATGCGATTATTATTTTTGATAAAAGTGGCGAATTTGTCGAGGTCAACGAAGCAGCATGCCATCTGTTTGAAATGGAAAAGGAAGAATTAGTAGGAAAGCGTTTTCAAATGTTTCTTGAGTTAGTCCCTCCGGATATTTTATTATTTCAGCAATCGATGCTGCAAAAATTCGGCTCGTTTAGCGATGAGCTGTTGATAAAATTAAAGGACGGAAAAATTAAGCATATTGAATTTTCGATGAAAAAAGACGCGTTTAATCGCTTTGATTTAGCGATTATGCGCGATATTTCTGCGCGCAAAGTGTTAGAGCGGGAGCGGATTATTAACGAATTTTTATTTAAAGATGTGTTTAACCGCGCTGTCGATAGCATTGTCATTTTTGATGAGTTTGGGCGGTTTGTGGACGTCAATCCAGCGTTTTGTATGAGTTTAAATTTAGAAAAAGAAAAGCTGCTTCATTTATCGTTTCAACAATTTGTGGCAAGGCAATGCAAGGATGATTTCGTTGAGTTGCTTGTTGAATTAAAAGAAAAAGGGACAGCGAAAGGGGAGCTATCGCTCATTCGTTTTGACGGAACGGTCAAAATGTTTGAATTAACGATGACCTCGAACATCTATAGCGGATTTTTTATGGCGATTATGCGCGATGTCACCGAAAAGAAAAACATGGAAATAAAGCTACAAAAAAGTGAAGAACGATTTCGCGCCATTTTCGAGCAAGCCCACGAAGCGATTTTGATTTGGAATGATAGCGGGCACATCCTCAATGCCAACCCAGCAGCGAGCCGGACGTTTGAACTTCCGCTCAGTTTGCTTGTGCGGAGAAACTTGCTCGATTTTATTGACTATGATGAGAAAGTGCATCACGTCTTAGAACAATTTCGGAAAACGGGGGAAATTCGCGACGAATTAACGTTTCATATGCCAAACGGCGAAGATAAACAACTTGAGTTTACGATGAAGCAAGGCGTGATTGACGGCTATCATTTAGCAATTTTCCGCAATGTGACCGAAAGAGGGAAGATGGAAAAAGAGTTGCAGGAAAGTGAGCAAAAATTTCGCAGCATTTTCGACCATTCGATGAACGGCATTTTACTGTGGGGAGAAGGGTATCGAATTTTAGATGTTAATCCGATTGCGTGCGACATTTTTCAAACGACGAAGGAACAGTTGCTTGCGCAGTCGTTTCTTACGTGCATCCCAGAAAAAGAACGAAAAGTGTTTGACAAACTCGTTAAACAGTGCGAGCAGCTAGGCGAAGCATACGGGGAAATGGCGGTGCTAACAAAAGAAGGAGAGCAGCGAATCATTGAACTTTCGCTGAAAAAAGAAATTATTGCAGGCGTTGGCATGATGATGCTTCGCGATGTCACCGAAAAGAAAGAGCTGGAATGGCAGCTTCGCAAATCGGATACGTTAAACGTTGTCGGAGAGTTAGCCGCCGGCATCGCCCACGAAATACGCAATCCGATGACGGCGTTAAAAGGGTTTATCCAGTTGTTGCAAGGTAGCATAAAAGACGATTATTCGATGTATTTTGATGTGATTATGTCCGAATTAAAGCGGATTGAGTCGATTATTACAGAGTTTCTCGTGTTGGCAAAGCCGCAAGCAGTGCAATATAAACAAAACGACGTATGCAAAATTATGAAAGATACGATTGACTTAATTAGCGCACAGGCGATGATGCATAACGTACAAATTATTGCTGATTTCGAAGAAACGTTGCCGCTTCTTTACTGCGAACCAAATCAATTAAAACAAGTGTTTATTAACATTTTGAAAAACGCGATTGAAGTCATGCCAAAAGGCGGCGATATTCATGTTCGCATTCACAAAATCGGCTCGGACTATATCCGCATTTCCGTTACAGACCAAGGATGTGGCATTCCAGAAGATAAATTAAAAAAGCTGGGTGAGCCATTTTATACGACAAAAGAGCGCGGGACTGGACTTGGATTGATGGTTAGTTATAAAATTATTGAGGAGCATCAAGGGAAAATTGATGTCGAAAGCGAAGTAGGTGTCGGGACGACTTTCCATATTACATTGCCAATCGAGCGGGTGGATGCAGATGATGAAGAAACGGGAGTATGCAGTATATAAAACGAAAGAGTTTGGCGATATTTATATCATTTCCGATGGCGAAGCGATCGTTCATGTCGAGCTATTTGCCGACGGTTGGGAAAAGATGAATAATCAATACGAATTCGTAAAAAGCGACGCCCCATTACTACAAGAAGCGGTAAAGCAACTAGACGAATATTTTCGCGGGAAACGAACCGTGTTTCAACTGCCGGTGAAATGGGAAGGAACGCTGTTTCAACAAAAAGTATGGCAAGCGCTTTGCGATATTCCATATGGTGAAACGGCAAGCTACAGCGACATTGCCGAAAAAATTGGCCATCCGAAAGCAGTTCGTGCTGTCGGACAGGCAAATCGGGCGAACGAGCTAGCCATTATTGTCCCGTGCCATCGCGTCATCGGAAAAAACAACGCGTTAACAGGGTATGCAGGGAACCGAACGGACGTAAAAGAAAAGCTGCTTCAGTTAGAGCAGCATTATAGAAGCGGATAAAAAAACTAGAAGCGCCGGCTGCTTCTAGTTTTTTTTCTTCTATTCATGCACGGTAACGATGACGTTTAACGTCCCCTTTTCCTCTACGCTCACCGGAACGAGAATCGCTTTTTGAAACCCTTTGACACTTGTTTCACCAACGAGCAATGTCGGGGGAGTAATGTCCATCGTTAATTGCTGGCTTGAGGCGTGTGTTACTAGTTGTCCAGCAATCATATTCCCAAGCTCACACGTAAACGACTCAAGCATTTCACCTTCTAGCATCATCCCGTACATCATTTGGCTAATTTGCGAAAATAAAGACGCAGTGCCCCCAATGACCAATTGCCCATGAACTTGTCCAGTCATTCCGATTAAAACCGACAACGAAGACTGGAGTGAGTTCGCTGTATAAAGCGCTGGTTTTCCAATCTGAATGCCTGCTGGAATGACCATTTTAATGGAGTGGATCGTGCTGTTTAATAGTTGTGTGAGCACTGTAGTCATCATCTTCATCCAATTGTTCCCCCGTTCATACGAATACACGCATCGTTTTATGCTTTTATCCTATCATATCATAAATAGGTTTGTAAGCCGATGGGGAAACATTCCTATTTCGTAGCCGATGCAAAAAGTGTTGGTAATGCCGTTTTATAATTGCCGCAGATGATTCCTTTTTCGGTAATAATGGCAGTAATGAGCTGGTTTGGCGTGACGTCAAACGCCGGATTGTAGACGTTGACGCCTTCAGGAGCAATTCGTGTTCCGGCGAGATGGGTCACTTCTTCTGGATTTCGCTCCTCAATCGGAATATCATCCCCTGTTTTCGTTGCCAAATCAATGGTTGACAGCGGGGCAGCGACGTAAAACGGAATGCCGAAAGATTTAGCGAGCAGCGCAAGCCCGAACGTTCCAATTTTATTCGCCGTGTCCCCGTTTGCTGCGATTCGATCAGCTCCAACGATGACAGCGTTAATGCGCTTCTTTTTCATCGTTTGCGCTGCCATGTTATCGGTAATAAGTGTGACATCAATGCCCGCTTGCATTAGTTCCCACGTCGTTAGCCTTGCTCCTTGCAGCACCGGGCGCGTTTCTGATGCATAGACATGAAGATGGACACCTCTTTCTTTCGCGAGATAAAATGGCGCAAGCGCTGTTCCGTAGCGAGCGGTGGCGATCGAGCCGGCATTGCAGATCGTCAACACGCGGTCGCCTTCTTGAAATAGCGATAGTGCGTATTCGCCAATTGTTCGGCACGTTTCCTCGTCTTCCACTTGTATGCGAATCGCTTCATGAACGAGCGTCGTTTTCGCTTCGTTCACCGATGTAGCTTTCGCGGCGCTTGTGACAAGGCGATCGAGCGCCCAAACTAAGTTGACCGCGGTGGGGCGGGCGCTTGCTAAATAATCGCGGTTGTTTCGGAGCTGCGTTTGAAATTCCGAGAGTGTGCCGTCATACCGTTGAGCAGCAAGTGCAAGTCCATAAGCGGCCGTTATTCCGATTGCTGGCGCCCCACGCACTTTTAATGTGGCAATCGCATCCCAAACATCTTCTAGTTCTTTTAATTCTAAATATTCAGTCTGAAAAGGGAGCTTTTGTTGATTTAAAATGGTAAGATGTGTTTCGTTCCATTCAACCGAGCGCGGAATGGAAAGCAAATGAGCCATATCGTTCTTCCTTTCGTGTTCTAATGTGCCGTTAGCTATTAACGATTGCTGTTTGTGCAAAAACGGTGCGAATGTCGCCTATTTTTAGCTGCTTTCGCTGTAAAATGAGCGTTCTACCAAGTTGAAGAGCACGCCGTTTTGCCTCAAGGCGGGTTTGTTTGTCAGCAATTCCATCTAGGTCAGCGACATGGGCTAAGCCAATTGTTCGGCGAATGACTTCACAGCCCGCAAACCCAACTGCATCGACGAAAATGCCGTGCAATAGTTCTTGCAGCCAGCCGTTTGTTTTCGCGTACGGTTCGATATTATGCTCGTTCCAAAGATTAGTGAACACACTCGTAAAAACATCCCACGTCTTTTCTACATGGTATAATAATGGCGCTTGATCGTGTTCATGTCGGGACAACGCATTTAACAATAAATTGGCAAAAAACTGTCCGATATCAAACCCAAACGGGCCGTAAAACGCAAACTCTGGGTCAATGACTTTCGTTTCTGTGTCACTTGCAAAAATACTGCCAGTGTGAAGATCGCCATGAATGAGCGCATCTGCCTCCGTTAAAAATTTTCGTTTCAATTTTGCGGTTTCGAGATGAAGCGCTTCATCCTTCCAAAGCGCCTCTACATCATGACGAAGCTCTCGCTCAAAATTGTTCGTTTCATGATCAAAAAACGGATCGGTAAATACAAGATCTTCGGTAATTTTACACAACTCCGGGTTGGTGAATTGTTGCGCCAGCTGTTTTTTCTGTTGTTGGTTCATTCCAAAATCCGACGTATAAAACAGCGTTTTCGCGATAAATTCGCCGATATGTTCGGAAAGAAGTGGGAATGATTTCCCTTCAATTAGTCCTTTGCGAGCAATTTGCAAATGCGACAAATCTTCCATGACAGTAATCGCCAGCGATTCGTCTGAGTAATAAACGGTTGGCACATATTGCGGTACATAGCTAGCAAATGTGCGCAAGGCGTTGCTTTCAATAACAGCACGTTTTAACGTCAACGGCCAGCTTTCCCCGACCACTTTCGCATACGGAAGCGCTTGTTTAATAATGATTCCGTTTCCTGTTTGCCCATCGACGACATGAAACACAAGGTTTAAGTTTCCATCGCCAATTTCTCGGCACGTTAATGGAGTTCCTTCTGGAAAAAGCCCGAGCCGGACAGCTAAAGCAACAGCGCCGCTCTCTGTTAACGGTTCATAATGAGACATTGTCCTTCCTCCTTAAGCTAAAATAAAAAACCTCTTTCGCTTTCGAAAGAGGTTTGAAGTTCGCTTCGCACCTCTTATCTCTCAGCCTATTGCTGCAAGAATTAGCACCGTGCGTCATCGCCGGTTGCCGGGCTTCATTGGGCTCGTCCCTCCGCCTGCTCTTGATAAGAGTGTTATCGTTATTTGAATGTTAGAAACAATGTGAAAGTTCCGTTAGCTCACTTGATTCGAATCATACATGGCATTGGTTTGTTTTGTCAATACATTTTTTTAAAAATTTTTTCTGCTTTTGTGTAAGCGGCAAGCCGGCGATCTTGGAAAATCGGGATTTGGCTACGTACTTCGTTCACTTTTGTTAAATCAATTTCACCAATTAACGAGCACGGCTTTTCGCCTGCTTCGGCAACGATGTTCCCCCATGGGTCAATGATGAGCGAGTGCCCGGCAAAGACGTTGTTCGGATCTGTTCCTGCCCGATTGCACGCGACGACATAACATTGGTTTTCAATCGCCCGCGCTTGTAAAAGCGTTCGCCAATGAGAAAGACGAGGAAGCGGCCATTCCGCCACCACAAAGAGCACGGTTGCCCCTTGAACGGTATGGGCACGAATCCATTCCGGAAAGCGAATGTCATAGCAAATAACGCCTGCGCATAATGTATCATCTAGCGTAAAAAAACCTGTTTCATCTCCAGATTGCAAATACAAATGTTCGTCCATTAAGCGAAAAAGATGGAGTTTGCTATATTCCCCGACGATATCGCCGGTTCGATTCGCAACGTACATTGTATTCGTAATACTTGTTTTCGTTTTTTTCGCGACAGAACCAGCCACAATATTGACGTTGTATAGCTGTGCTAATTCCGAAATGAATGATTTCGTGTCTTTCCCGTCTTCGTCCGCAATCGTTTGCAAGTTCGGTAAATCATATCCTGTCGTCCATAGTTCGGGAAGAACGATAACATCTAGTTGTTGGTCGCATATTTGTTCCAATTCACGCTGCATGCGCCGTTTATTTTCTGCTGGATTGCCAAAGGCAATATCGAGCTGCAAGCATGCTATTTTCACAATCTTTCGCCCCTTTCGCAAAAATGTACTTTACAATTTATTCTTTACGATATATGATGTTTGACTAGAATTTCAAGAATTTTTTGAGTAGGTGGAGCCATTGAAATTTACCCAATCGGATGTATTAAATTGTCTTCCAACGCAGTTTTTTGCGTCGCTCGTCAATAAAGTGAGCAACGTGATGGCACAAGGACATGATGTCATCAATTTAGGGCAAGGAAACCCCGATCAGCCAACGCCACCGCATATTGTTGCAGCGCTTCAACAAGCAGCTGCCAATCCGAAATACCATAAATATTCGCCATTTCGCGGCTATTCGTTTTTGAAAGAAGCAGTGGCGACCTTTTACAAGCGGGAATATGGGGTAACGGTTGACCCGGAAAAAGAAGTCGCCATTTTATTCGGCGGCAAAGCAGGGCTTGTCGAAATTCCGCAATGTTTACTAAATCCAGGCGACGTTGTGCTCGTGCCGGATCCTGGCTATCCTGACTATTGGTCGGGGGTGGCGCTTGCTAGGGCGGAAATGGCAATGATGCCGCTCTTCGCAGAAAACGGATTTTTACCGGACTACGATGGGCTGAAAGAAGCAGTGGTTCGAAAAGCAAAATTAATGTTTTTAAACTATCCAAACAATCCGACGGGGGCGACGGCGACCAAACAATTTTTTGCGGAAACGGTTTCGTTTGCCGAAAAGCATCACATTTGCGTCGTTCACGATTTTGCGTACGGTGCGATTGGCTTTGACGGGAAAAAACCGATCAGCTTTTTGCAAACAGAAGGAGCGAAAGAGGTCGGCATTGAAATTTATACGTTTTCGAAAACGTACAACATGGCAGGCTGGCGCATCGGCTTTGCGGTCGGCAATGAAAGCGTCATTGCGGCGATTAATTTACTGCAAGACCATTTATATGTCAGCTTGTTCGGAGCGATTCAAGAAGCAGCAGCGGTGGCACTTTTAGAATCGCAACAATGCGTTCATGAACTTGTTGCGATGTACGAATCGCGGCGTAATACGTTTATCCATGCGCTGCGTGACATTGGCTGGAACGTCATAGCGCCAGCTGGCTCGTTTTTCGCATGGCTTCCGGTACCAAACGGCTATACGTCTGAAACGTTTGCTGACCTTTTACTTGAAAAAGCGCACGTCGCTGTCGCCCCAGGCATCGGGTTTGGCGAGCATGGCGAAGGATATGTGCGCACAGGGCTGCTCACAAGCGAAGAACGGCTGAAAGAAGCAGCAGAACGCATTGGGCGACTTCAGCTTTTTTAAAAAATCGTTGACAAATGCAGAAAGTACTGGCATAATTCAAATTAAATTTGCAAACAAAAATTTTCGGAAAATAAAATAAATATGCGCATTCTTATCAAGAGTAGGTGGAGGGACGAGCCCGATGAAGCCCGGCAACCGACTTAACAGACGTTAAGCACGGTGCTAATTCTCGCAGCAATACGCTGAGAGATAAGAAGAGACGACCAAAAGCCTCTTCTTATGAAGAGGCTTTTTACTTGAAAGGTAAGAAAGTATAAAATTTCACGATTAGGTGGAGCGATGTCTAGCTCCAAGCGCCATCGGCCTGAGGCGTTCCCTCCTCGGTGGGGCTTGTGCGATCTTCGCCGATAGGCGGGC
>NZ_JAILZV010000129.1 GCF_023512315.1 Anoxybacillus sp. | reverse complement strand
CTGCTTTGGAAAAAAGTGAAAAAAGGGTTAAGCGCTGGCCGAGTGCAATCGGTCGCTTTGCGGCTTATTATCGACCGGGAAAAAGAAATTCAAGCGTTTCAACCGGAAGAATATTGGTCGATTCAAGCGGAATTTGTCAAACAACACGAGGTGTTCACTGCTTCTTTTTATGGAATCGATGGACAAAAACAGGAGTTAAAAACAGAAACGGACGTAAAAGCGGTCTTATCGCGTCTGCAAGGGAATCGTTTTACAGTAAAAATGGTGACAAAAAAAGAACGAAAACGAAATCCAGTGCCGCCGTTTACGACGTCTTCCTTGCAGCAAGAAGCTGCGCGCAAGCTGAACTTCCGGACGAAAAAGACGATGATGCTGGCGCAGCAGCTGTATGAAGGCATTGACCTTGGGAGCGATGGGACGGTCGGGTTAATTACATACATGCGCACCGACTCGACGCGCGTATCGGAAACTGCACAGCAAGACGCGCTTTCGTATATCGAGGCTACATTCGGCAAAGACTACGTAGCACAAGAAAAGCGAAAAGAGAAAAAAAGCGCCAATGCACAAGATGCGCACGAAGCGATTCGCCCAACGTCGGTATTTCGCGACCCACAGTCGGTGAAGCCGTACTTAAGCCGCGACCAGTTTCGACTATATAAGCTCATTTGGGAGCGATTTGTCGCAAGCCAAATGGCGCCGGCATTATTAGATACGATGAGCGTCGATTTAGAAAATGGCGGCGTTCTGTTCCGAGCAAACGGATCAAAAGTCAAATTTCCAGGCTTTATGAAAGTGTATGTCGAAGGAACGGACGACCAAACGGACGAACAAGACCGCTTGCTTCCAGAATTGCAAGAGGGTGAAACGGTCATCGGGAAAGATATTGAACCAAAGCAGCATTTTACGCAGCCGCCTCCACGCTATACAGAAGCACGGCTCGTAAAAACGCTTGAAGAACTTGGGATCGGGCGCCCATCGACGTATGCGCCGACGTTAGATACGATTCAAAAACGAAATTATGTCGTACTCGAAAATAAACGGTTCGTTCCAACGGAACTAGGGGAAATCGTGACAGAATTAATGCTTGAGTTTTTCCCGGAAATTTTAGACGTTGAATTTACGGCGAAAATGGAAAAAAGCTTAGATGAGATTGAAGAAGGAAAAATGGAATGGGTAAAAGTAATCGATGAATTTTATCAAGAATTTGAAAAACGCTTACACGTCGCCGAAAAAGAAATGAAGGAAGTAGAAATAAAAGATGAGCCTGCTGGCATTGATTGCGACGTGTGCGGCAATCCGATGGTCTATAAAATGGGACGGTTCGGCAAGTTTGTTGCCTGTTCCAACTTCCCAGCATGCCGACATACGAAGCCGATCGTAAAAGAAATTGGCGTGAAATGTCCGCAGTGCCATGAAGGGAACATCGTCGAACGAAGCAGCAAAAAGAAGCGGGTTTTTTATGGGTGCGACCGCTACCCAGCATGCGATTTCATGTCGTGGGACAAACCGCTGGCACGCCCATGTCCAAAATGCGATGGATTGCTCGTAGAGAAAAAGTTAAAAAAAGGGATACAAGTGCAATGTGTAAAATGTGACTATGAAGAAGAACAACAATCATAATCGGTGAGAGCTTCTCACCGTTTTTATGCGAGGAGGGAACCAACATGATAGTAAACGTCATTGGGGCTGGATTAGCCGGAAGTGAAGCAGCGTGGCAATTAGCGAACCGGAATGTTCAAGTGCGCTTGTACGAAATGCGCCCCGTGAAACAAACACCAGCACACCATACAGAAAAATTTGCCGAGCTCGTTTGTAGTAATTCGTTACGGGCAAACACGTTAACCAATGCGGTCGGCGTGTTAAAGGAAGAAATGCGCCGGTTAAACTCCGTCATTATGAAAGCAGCAGATGAATGTTCGGTTCCGGCGGGAGGAGCGTTGGCGGTTGACCGCCATGAGTTTGCGGCGCGTGTCACCGACCTTGTACAACACCATCCGAACGTCACGGTTATTCGCGAGGAAGTCACCGACATTCCCACAGCTCCAACGGTCATTGCGACAGGACCATTAACATCACCAGCGCTTTCTGAAAAATTAAAAGCGTTAACGGGAGAAGAATATTTATATTTTTATGACGCTGCAGCACCGATTGTGGAAAAAGAAAGCATCGATATGGACAAAGTGTATGTAAAATCGCGTTACGATAAAGGCGAAGCCGCGTATATCAACTGTCCGATGACGGAGGCGGAATTTGAACGGTTTTATGAAGCGCTTATTTCCGCAGAAACGGTACCGTTAAAAGAGTTTGAAAAAGAGATTTATTTTGAAGGATGCATGCCGATTGAAGTAATGGCAAAACGGGGAAAAAAAACGTTATTATTCGGTCCGATGAAACCGGTTGGACTTGAAGATCCGCGCACAGGAAAGCGTCCGTTTGCCGTCGTCCAACTTCGCCAAGACGATGCGGCCGGCACACTTTATAATATCGTCGGCTTCCAAACGCATTTAAAATGGGGCGATCAAAAAGAAGTATTTCGTCTCATTCCTGGCTTAGAGCAGGCAGAATTTGTTCGCTACGGGGTCATGCATCGAAATACGTTCATCAATTCGCCGAAGTTGTTGCGGCCAACGTACCAGTATAAAGGGCGCGATGATTTGTTTTTCGCAGGACAAATGACCGGGGTCGAAGGGTATGTTGAATCGGCTGCGTCTGGATTAGTCGCTGGAATAAACGCTGCTCAGCTCGTATTAGGACAAGAGTTGCTCGTTTTTCCAAAAGAAACGGCAATCGGTAGCATGGCACACTACATTACGTCGGCCGATCCGAAATATTTTCAACCGATGAATGCGAATTTCGGCTTGTTTGCCCCGTTAGAAGAAACAATTAAAGACAAGAAGCGGCGTAACGAACAATATGCGAAGCGGGCGTTGGATACAATTCAGAATTTTATAAAAAAATAATTGCAAGGGCTACTAATATGTGTTAATATTTAGTAGCCCTTGTGAGGTGTTGCGAATGGAAAATTTGAAAATTTCGTTACAATTATTCATAGAATATTTACAAATTGAAAAAAATTATTCACAATATACTATTGCGTGTTATGCACATGATATTGAACAATTTTTTGCATTTATGCATGAGCAGTCGATTGAACGATTAGGTGAAGTGACGTATAGCGATGTTCGGCTATATTTGACGAAACTGTATAACGAGCGCTTCACAAGCCGTTCCATTTCCCGCAAAATTTCTAGTTTGCGCAGCTTTTATAAATTTTTGCTGCGGGAAAAGAAAGTCGCCGAAAATCCATTTGCGCTTACGACGCTGCCAAAAAAAGAACAAAAAATTCCGCATTTTTTGTACGAACAAGAATTAGAATGCTTATTCGATGTCAATGATGTAAATACAGCGCTCGGTCAGCGCAATCAAGCGCTTTTAGAACTGCTTTATGCAACAGGTATTCGTGTTAGTGAATGTTGTCACATTCAACTTTCCCATCTCGATTTTTCCTTATCGACGATATTGATTTACGGGAAAGGAAATAAGCAGCGGTACGTTCCGTTTGGACGGTTTGCGAAGGAAGCGTTGGAACGATACGTACAAGACGGACGAAACGAACTGTTGCAAAAAGGAAACGTCACCCATTCTTATTTGTTTGTCAATTTTCGCGGGCGTCCTTTAACACCTCGAGGGGTACGGCACATTATCCATGAGATCGTAGAGAAAGCGGCACTAACACAAAAAGTAAGCCCGCACGTCTTTAGGCACACGTTTGCCACCCATTTGCTTAATGAAGGAGCGGATATGCGTACCGTTCAAGAATTGCTCGGTCACGCTCGCCTTTCTTCCACACAAGTGTATACGCATGTAACGAAGGATCGGCTGCGCGACATTTATTTACATGCTCACCCGCGAGCGAAGAAAAGCGAAGGTGACTGACGTTTATTTTCCTTTTTAGAGGAGGAGTTTTATGGAGTTCCATGCGACGACGATTTTTGCGATCCAGCATAACGGCGCGTGCGCAATGGCTGGCGATGGCCAAGTGACGTTTGGTAATGCGGTTGTGATGAAGCATACAGCGAAAAAAGTACGAAAACTTTTCCACGGAAAAGTATTGGCTGGCTTTGCTGGCGCGGTGGCAGATGCCTTTACGTTGTTTGAAATGTTTGAAGGGAAGCTAGAAGAATTTAACGGGAATTTGCCGCGTGCAGCGGTCGAGCTAGCGAAAGAATGGCGCAGCGATAAAGTATTGCGTCGGCTAGAAGCGATGCTGATCGTCATGGATGCTCGCCACCTGCTATTAGTATCTGGAACAGGTGAGGTCATCGAGCCGGATGACGGCATTTTAGCGATCGGTTCGGGCGGAAACTATGCGCTTGCTGCTGGTCGAGCATTGAAGCGGTATGCTGGTGAACAAATGACCGCAAAAGAAATTGCGAAAGCCGCGCTAGAAATTGCAGCAGACATTTGTGTGTATACGAACGGCCATATCATCGTCGAAGAATTATAAGCGGAGGGAAACGCAATGAATTTAACGCCTCGGCAAATTGTTGAAAAGTTGGATCAGTTTATCGTCGGTCAAAAAGAAGCGAAAAAAGCAGTGGCGGTCGCTTTGCGCAACCGATATCGCCGCAGCTTGCTCGATGAGAAGTTGCGCGATGAAGTCGTGCCGAAAAACATTTTAATGATCGGGCCGACAGGGGTAGGAAAAACGGAAATCGCAAGACGGCTTGCGAAGCTCGTCGGTGCTCCGTTCATTAAAGTGGAAGCGACGAAATTTACAGAAGTCGGCTACGTCGGGCGCGATGTCGAATCAATGGTGCGCGATCTCGTTGAAACGGCTGTCCGATTAGTGAAAGAACGAAAAATGAACGACGTAAAAGACCGAGCAGAGAAGCAAGCGAATAAACGACTCGTTGAATTATTAGTGCCCGGGAAGCAAAAACAGACGATGAAAAACCCGTTGGAATTATTGTTCGGTGGCGGTCAACCGACGCCACAAGACGATGGGAAAGAAGATCAATACGTCGAGCAAAAGCGAAAGCAAGTTGCGCTGCAGTTAGCGAACGGGGAACTAGAAGATGAATTTGTAACAATCGAAGTCGAGGAACAACAAGCGCCGTTGTTTGATTTGTTACAAGGCGCGGGCATTGAGCAAATGGGGATGAACATGCAAGACGCGCTCAGTAGCTTTATGCCGAAGCGGCGCAAAAAACGAAAGTTAAAAGTAAGCGACGCGCGGAAAGTATTGACGAATGAAGAAGCGCAAAAATTGATTGATATGGACGAAGTAACGCAAGAAGCCATTCATCTTGCAGAGCAATCAGGAATTATTTTTATTGATGAAATTGATAAAATTGCCAGCAGAGGACATACGTCTTCGGCAGACGTCTCGCGCGAAGGGGTGCAGCGTGATATTTTACCGATTGTCGAAGGATCGACGGTGATGACGAAATACGGCCCGGTGAAAACGGACTATATTTTATTTATTGCCGCAGGTGCGTTTCATATGGCAAAGCCGTCCGATTTAATCCCAGAATTACAAGGGCGTTTCCCAATTCGGGTAGAGCTATCAAAGCTAACGGTCGATGATTTTGTCAAAATTTTAGTGGAGCCAAACAACGCGCTCATTAAGCAATATACTGCGCTTTTGGCAACGGAAGGTATACAACTTGAATTTTCTGACGATGCTATTCGTAAGATTGCAGAAGTAGCGTTTGAAGTCAATCAAACGACAGATAACATTGGCGCGCGGAGACTGCATACGATTATGGAAAAATTACTAGAAGATTTATCGTTTGAAGCGCCAGACATCACGATGGAAAAAATTATTATTACCCCGCAATATGTAGAACAAAAACTAGGGAATATCGTCAAAAATAAAGATTTGAGCGAGTTTATTTTGTAGGAGGCTGTTAGAGATGAATTTATTACAAAAAACAAGAACCATTAATGCGATGTTGCAAAAAGCGGCAGGTAAACCAGTGAATTTTAAAGAAATGGCGGAAACGCTTTGCGAAGTAATTGAAGCGAACGTGTTTGTCGTTAGCCGCCGTGGCAAATTATTAGGATTTGCGATTAAGCAATCGATCGAAAATGAACGAATGAAAAAAATGCTAGCAGATCGTCAGTTCCCAGAAGAATATACGAACAATTTATTTAATATTACCGAAACATCGCCGAACTTAGATATTAATAGCGAATACACGGCGTTCCCAGTTGAAAACCGTGATTTATTTAAAACGGGCTTAACGACAATCGTGCCGATTAACGGTGGCGGTGAGCGGCTCGGCACGCTTATTTTATCGCGACTTGACCGCGAGTTTGACGATGACGATTTAATTTTAGCAGAATACGGAGCAACGGTTGTTGGCATGGAAATTTTACGCGAAAAAGCAGAGGAAATTGAAGAAGAAGCGCGTAGCAAAGCAGTAGTACAAATGGCGATCAGCTCGTTGTCGTACAGTGAATTAGAAGCGATTGAGCATATTTTTGACGAATTAGATGGAACGGAAGGATTGCTTGTGGCAAGCAAAATCGCAGACCGCGTTGGCATTACGCGTTCCGTCATTGTAAACGCGCTTCGCAAGCTTGAAAGCGCTGGCGTGATCGAATCACGTTCGCTTGGAATGAAAGGAACATATATTAAAGTGTTAAATGATAAATTTTTAACCGAGTTAGAAAAATTAAAGGCGCATTAAAGAAAAGGGGCTGAGACAATCAGCTCCTTTCCTTTTGGAAAAGGAAAAAATAGTACAAACTTCCGACTATACATTATTTACACATTCTTTTAAAATAGAGAATATCAGATATTGTCGAAAAAAGCAGATAAAGAGGGGATTTTCGGTGAAACTATTTTCACGCACGTTTACTATGCTCGAACAAGGCCTTGATTATGCGTCGTTGAAACAAAAAGTAATCGCCAATAATATTGCTAATGTTGATACACCAAACTATAAAGCGAAAGATGTCCGGTTTAAAACGGCGCTTGAACAAGCGATGGCGCCGTTAGAGGCGTATCGAACCGATCCGCGTCATTTTTCGTTTAAAGGAAGTCCCAGCAATTTTTTAGTGACGACAAGAAGTGATGTAGTATACAATCATAATGGAAACAGTGTCGATATCGATAAAGAAATGTCGGATTTAGCCGAAAACCAAATTTATTATAATGCGTTAGTGGAACGGTTGAACGGTCAGTTTAACACATTGAAAACCGTTATTAAGGGAGGAAAATAATGTATGTCGATCTTTCAAAGCTTAAATACAACAGCATCCGCATTAACCGCGCAACGGTTAAGAATGGACGTTATTTCCTCCAATATGGCGAATGTCGATACGACGCGTGCGAAATTTGTTAACGGGCAATGGGAACCATATCGGCGGAAAGTAGTCGTGATGGAGCCGAAAGAAAATGGATTCTCTTCGTATTTGCAAACTGCCATGGGGCGTTCTTCAGTAGGAGATGGGGTAAAGGTGACGAAAATTGTCGAAGATCAAACTCCGTTTAAACTTGTGTACGACCCAACGAATCCGGATGCGAATAAAGATGGGTACGTCCAACTACCAAACGTCGATCCGTTAAAAGAAATGGTTGATTTAATGAGCGCCACTCGCTCGTACGAAGCAAACGTGACGGTATTTAACGCATCGAAAGGAATGTTAATGAAAGCGTTAGAAATCGGAAAATAAGGAGAATGAGCGATGATTAATAAAATAAATAGCCTACTTCCAACGACGATGGCAACGGCTGCAAAACCAGCAGAAGCACAAAAAGAGTTCGCTACTTTTCTAAAAGATGCCATTAACAAAGTGAACGATGAACAAGTTCAAGCCAACAAACTGACAGAAAAATTAGTAAAAGGAGAGGACGTTGACTTACATCAAGTCATGATCGCATCTCAAAAAGCGAGCATTTCATTGCAACTTGCGATTGAAATTCGCAATAAAGCGATTGAAGCCTATCAAGATATGATGCGGATGCAAGTATAATTAGTGCGCTGCTAAACAAGCATTTTATTTATCTTGCAATAATCGGAGGAATACTATGAATCAACGAATGAAAGAGTGGCTGACGCAACTAGCTACTTTTTGGCGGGAAAGAACAAAAGCACAAAAAACAATGGCAATAAGCGCATTCTTTCTCTTTCTTGTCATTGTCGGAGTTGCTTCTTACTTAGCAACGAGAACAAACTTTGTTCCGCTATATAGCAATCTATCGCCGCAAGAAGCAGGACAAATTAAAGCCACGCTCGATCAGCGCGGTGTTCAGTCTGAAGTAGCGGATAACGGTACGACGATTAAAGTACCAGAAAAGCTAGCAGATACTTTAAAAGTGGAACTAGCGGCGGAAGGAATTCCAGATAGCGGAAGCATCGACTATTCGTTTTTTGGAAAAAATGCTAGCTTTGGGATGACCGATAATGAGTTTAACGTCGTCAAATTAAAAGCGATGCAAACAGAACTTGCCAATTTAATAAAAAATATTGACGGCGTGGAAGATGCCAAGGTGATGATCAATCTTCCACAGCCGAGCGTATTTGTATCGGATGACCAGGGCGAGGCGTCTGCTTCTGTCGTCTTAAAAACAAAACCAGGCTATAAGTTTAGCGACGAACAGAT
>NZ_JAILZV010000128.1 GCF_023512315.1 Anoxybacillus sp. | reverse complement strand
TTAGTGGACGAAAACGGTAAGCCATATGATGTGATTTTACGCGAACGCTCGGTAGCGGAGCGGCTGATCGAGGAATTTATGCTTGCGGCTAACGAAACCGTTGCGGAACATTTTCATTGGATGAATGTTCCTTTCATCTATCGCGTCCATGAGGACCCAAAACCAGAAAAGCTGCAACGCTTCCTTGAGTTTATTACCAACTTTGGCTATGTTGTCAAAGGGACCGGCAATCAAATTCATCCGCGGGCATTGCAGGAAATTTTAGAAGCGGTGCGCGGCGAACCGGAAGAGATGGTCGTATCGACGGTGATGCTTCGCTCGATGAAGCAAGCCCGCTACGATGCGGAAAGCTTAGGCCACTACGGCTTGTCTACTGAATTTTATACACATTTCACATCGCCGATCCGCCGTTATCCCGATTTAATCGTCCATCGCCTGATTCGCACGTATTTAATTAATGGCAAGATAGATAATCAAACCCAGCAGAAATGGGCGGAACAACTGCCGGACATCGCCGAGCATGCTTCCAACATGGAGCGGCGTGCGGTTGAAGCCGAACGCGAAACAGATGACTTAAAGAAAACCGAGTTTATGGAAGACAAAATTGGCATGGAGTTTGACGGCATTATTAGTTCCGTGACGAATTTTGGACTGTTTGTCGAACTGCCGAATACAGTCGAAGGGCTTGTGCACGTCAGCTATTTAACCGACGATTACTACCATTACGACGAGCAACACTATGCAATGATTGGCGAACGAACAGGGAAAGTGTACCGCATCGGCGACGAAATTACGGTGCGTGTCATTAACGTCAATAAAGAGGAGCGCATCGTCGACTTTGAAATTGTCGGCATGAAAGGTCGGAAAAACAAACAACCGAAAGCAGCTCCTGTCGTCATTGAAGGAAAACGGAGAAAGAAAAAAGAAGAAGAGCCATGGCCAACGAAAAAAACGAAGAAAAAGAAAAAGTTTTATGAAGATATACCAAACATGAAAAAGAAGAAAAAGAAAAAACGATAAGAAAAGCCTCGTCAGTAGAGGCTTTTCCTTTCTTATCATTTTTGTTAAAATATTCGTTGTCTGAAGGGAGGGAAACAAATGCCAAAAGGGGAAGGAAAGCTCATTGCTCAAAATAAAAAAGCGCATCATGATTATTTTATCGAAGAAACGTACGAAGCTGGTCTCGTTCTCCAAGGTACGGAAATTAAGTCGATTCGCGCAGGCAAAGTGAACTTAAAAGATTCATTCGCAAAAGTGGACAAAGGCGAAGTGTTTTTGCATAATATGCATATTAGTCCGTACGAACAAGGAAACCGTTACAATCATGATCCGTTGCGGACGCGCAAATTATTGCTTCATCGCCGCGAAATCAATAAACTCATCGGTTATACGAAAGAACAAGGCTATACGCTCGTGCCGCTCAAGCTATATATGAAAGACGGCTTTGCGAAATTGTTGTTAGGCGTCGGCAAAGGAAAGAAAAAGTACGACAAACGGGAAGATATGAAAAAGAAAGAAGCGCAACGTGAAGTCGAACGAGCTTTCCGTGAACGGCAGAAATAATCCAATATGTTACAATTGAAAAAAAGATGAAATGTGATATAATAAAATGTGTCAGCCAGTTATAAAAGCTTAAGCTTCCTTCGTACGTTTCTCTACGGGGACGTTACGGATTCGACAGGGGTAGATCGAGCTTAAGCTGCGAGCCGAGGGGATCGTCCTCGTAAAAACGTCACTTAAAGATAACTGGCAAAGAAAACTACGCTTTAGCTGCTTAATTAACGCGGCTAGCTCCTACCGCCATCGCCCATGTGGCGGCCTAGGGGTTCATAACAAGTGGGCTACGCCCAAGTCCGCCGTCTGAGGACGCGGGAAGAGAACAATCAGACTAGCTGCTCGGAGGCCTGTCGGTAGGCGGAAGAAGCGGCGAAACATAAATATACCGACTACGCTCGTAGACGCTTAAGTGGCGATATCTCTGGACGTGGGTTCGACTCCCACCGTCTCCATATGTATTGAATGAAAACGCTAGGTGACTAATCCTAGCGTTTTTTGTTTTTAAAAGGTAAGAAAGGATAAAGTTTTGCGATTAGGTAAGAAGCTGTCTAGCTCTAGAAATCATCGGTGTGATGCGCTTTGCTCTTTCTGATGGCGACTGAACTTTCTCTGTGGGGTTTGTGCGCTCTTCACCAATAGGCGGGCGCTTCGCGTATTCTTATTTTATCACTGAATGGTAAAAAAATAATTGACAAGGATTCTCATTATCATTTATCATTTTTAACGTAAATGATAATGAGAATCATTAGGAAGGAGATGTGGGCATGCAAAAATTATTCTCATGGGTATTATCACTATGCTTGTTGGTTGGCTTATTTGCGTTTTCTAGCGTTCCAACCGAAGCAGCTGGAAAAGGGCTTACAGTAAAAGATTTAGCAGGGAGGACGGTGACATTTGATAAAACACCTAAGCGAGTTGTCGTCCTAAGCCCTGGGGATTTAAACACACTTCAAGCATTAGGGGTAACGATTGTTGGGAGACCGACCTCTATGGCTCCTGTCGACTCAAACTTGAAAGATATTCCACAAGTAGGGAATATCCATCAGCCAAATTTCGAAAAAATTGTGAGTGTTAAACCGGATGTTGTCATCGCGGGTACAGCTTTCCAAGCACATATTGAAAAAGCGCAATCATTGGGATTGAAAGTCATTATCACATCTGGAAGTTCAATTGATGATATTAAATCCTCAATTTCTTTGTTAGGGAAATTGTTTGATAAAGCACAGAAAGCGAAAGTATTAATTGGAAAAATTGATAGCAAAGTAAAAAAATATAGCAAAGTGAAAACAAAAGTACGTGCCGTCATTTTGTTTGGCTCTGGTTCAAGTTCATTAGTAGCGTTGCCAACTTCTTTTTCTGGGGATGTATTGAAGAAAGCTGGCGGTGAAAATATTGCTGCGAGTTTTTCGCAAATTAAAGATTTTCCTGGGTATGCAAATTTAAGCACGGAACGGATTATTACAAGCAATCCGGATGTTATTTTCATTATTACGCATGCTAATCCAGCAGAAACAAAAAAAGCAATGATTAAACTCATGTCTACAAGTTCTTGGCGGAACTTGAAAGCGGTAAAAAATAAAAGCGTTGTCTTTTTGCCAAGCGAATTATTCGCAGCAAGTCCTGGAGCGAAAATCGGGGATGCATTAGATTACATGAATAAAGAATTATTAAAAGTAAAAGCAAAGCTAAATAAATAAGTAAGAGGGGTTCAAAAGATGGCGGAAATGCCTCTTAACAAACAACATGCTATAGTGGCGGAAAAAGAACATCCTTATAAAAAAAGGAGAATAGGTACGTTCGTTTTTTTACTCGTCGCGATTGTACTTATTTCTTTATATTCTATCATTACTGGTAGTGTGAAACTAAGTCTTCAGGAAGTGTGGGAAGGATTATCAGGAGCAAAAGATTCCATGCTCCATACGATTGTATGGGATTTGCGCCTGCCGCGGACGATAGTCGGAATCATAGTGGGGATGTGTTTAGCTGTTTCTGGAACGATTATGCAAGGAGTAATGAAAAACCCACTGGCAGATCCAGGAATCATCGGTGTGTCTTCAGGCGCTGCTTTAATGGCGGTCATTATTACGATTTTGTTGCCAAAATATATTTTGCTATTACCGATCGCTGCATTTATCGGTGGTTTTTTGACTGCGATGCTGATTTATGCGCTGGCATGGCAAGGGGGAGCTTCTGTTGAGCGAATTATTTTAGTCGGAGTAGCCGTCAATGCCGTCATCGGCGCCAGCATGAGTGCGATTATGCTGCTTTATAGCGACCGAGTGCAAGCAGTGCTCCCATGGATGGCAGGGGTTATTGACGGTGCAACAATGGATCAAGCGAAATTATTATTAATCTATGGGATTCCAGCGTTAATTTTATCTCTTTTTGCGATTAAACATATTCGGATTCTCCATTTAGGGGATGACGTGGCCAAATTATTAGGTCATCATGTAGAACGATCGCGCTTTTTCTTAATTGTAGTCAGCACATTGTTAGCTGGTATTGCCGTGAGTGTGTCTGGATTAATAGGGTTCATAGGGCTTGTGATTCCCCATATATTGCGAATGATTGTTGGCCATGATGATCGTTTTGTTTTGCCACTGTCTGCGTTAGGCGGCGGAATGTTTCTTGTGTTGGCAGATACGATTGCCCGTAGCTGGTTTGACCCGATTGAACTGCCAGTTGGCTTATTGCTTTCTTTTCTAGGCGGGCCATTCTTTTTATATATTCTCCACAAGAGGGGGAAAGTACGTGCTTTTAGTTAGTGATCTTTCCTATAGGCACTCAGAGTCTTTTGCTCTTGAAGAAATCCATTTGGAAATTAAAAAAGGGGAAATTGTTAGTTTGATTGGTCCGAATGGTTCTGGCAAATCGACGCTACTTCGCATCATCTCTCATCTTCTCCAACCGATGGTCGGGATGGTTTTATTAGACGGCAAGGAAATCCAAACGCTAGGTCGAAAAGCTCTCGCTCAAAAGTTAGCGATGCTTCCGCAAATTCAAAACCATACAATCGACATTACGGTAAGAGAATTAGTGGAGTTTGGAAGAAACCCTCATAAAAGGTGGTTTCAATCGCTAGATGGCGAAGACGAGCGAATCATTCAATGGGCGCTAGAAGTAACAAATTTACAAGCGTATGAGTATCGATTTTTACAGTCGTTATCGGGTGGAGAGCGACAAAGAGCGTGGATTGCAATGGCGATTGCCCAGCGGCCGGACATATTGTTGCTGGACGAACCGACGACTTACTTAGATATTGCCCATCAATTAGAAGTAATGGAACTTGTTCGAATGTTAAATGAACAATTCGGGATGACGATTGTGATGGTGCTTCACGATATTAATCAAGCAGCTCAATACAGCGATAGGATTGTCGCTCTAAAAGATGGGCATATTCGTTACGATGGCGATACGAAAAAAGTTATTTGCAAAGCAATGTTTCAAGAAATTTTTGATATTGATGTGGAAATTTATTATGACAGGCATAAACCTTTTTTCGTCCCAATTAGAAAAAAACAAGATTTCGTTGTTTCTTCATAGGGGAAAAAGAGGAATTATGTACGAGGAGGACAACTATGCAAAAACAGCCTAACCTCGAATGCAAAAGGGAGCGATATATGCAATTTTTGAATCAATGTAAAACGATGGTTATTAGTACAGTGGATGAAAACGGCGACCCATTTATTAGCTATGCTCCTTTTGTGATTCATGAAGGCCACTTCTATATCTTTATTAGCAAAATTTCAGAGCATTTTCGCTATATCGAAGACAATAGCCATATTTCGGTGATGATGCTTGCGGATGAAAAAGAATCTCCTAATCTATTTGCAAGAGAGCGTGTTCGCTTTACATGCACTTCTGAATGTGTCGGAAACGATGGGCAAGATGCCATTTTTGCGAAATTCGAACATATTTACGGTTCTGCGCTAATGAGATTGTTGCGAACGATTGATATGTATTTATTTAAACTTACCCCTATAGCAGGGCGTTATGTGGTGGGATTTGGCGAAGCGTTTGAGGTTAATATGCAAGGAACGCAGTTTACGCATGTTGTTGTCGAGCCCCGAAGTGGCGGAAAAATATAAGAGTGAAGGGAGAATCGCTACTTTATGAACTGGAAAAGAGGAATGAAGCTGGCAATGTTGTGTCTAATGGTTTTCGCTGTTTTGCTTTCTGTGCAACCGACTGAAGCAGCAACAAATGTAGCAAGAGTCGTCAATGATGCAAAAAGGCAAATGCAAACAGCCTATACAACGTATGTTAATGCAGTGGCGAAAACAGGAAAACTTCCAAGTAAGTCGGCCGTTATGGCTGAATATAGTAAAGCGAATACGCTTTATACGAACGCTAAAAAAGTAGTCAAAAAATCCGGTGGGAAAATGAAAGCGAAATATTTAAAAGAGCTGGACTATGCTTATAAAGTATATATTATAGAACGCGTCGTTCCATATATGAATGCTTACAACGCGTGGGAATCATCCGAAAAAGCGAAAACAGCAGTACAAGAAGCGATCGCAAATGAAGATATAGATGCGTTGCAAAGCGCTTATGAGAAGCTAGGTGGTTACTTAACAGAGAAACAGGTAAAGTTGTATAGCAACGTATATGGCTCACACGTTCGAAAAGTTTTTTTACAACAATTGAATAGCAATAAAACGCTATATAGCCAATATGCGAACGATGTTTTAGTGAATAAGCAATTGTCTCAAGCTACAGGTGCATTAGAGGAAGGGAAACTAGCAGAGGCGAAAAAAGCGTTAGATATCATTCGTCCGCTATTGAATAAACTTTCTAATGTGTTTAAAACGGATTTGACGAAAGAATATAACGATTTACTAGAAGTATACAATGAATTAATTGCTCCGCCAGTGGCAGGATTAGATTTTGTCGAAGCAAACAATGGAACGATTACGTTATACTTTGATATTCCTGTTGCCTCTCTTCGTGTTGATGATATAAAAATTACGATGACAATTAACGGTGGCACGGAAACAGAAGTAACCCCGTTAAATGTTGCGTTGAGCGAGGATAAAATAGTCGCTACTATTACTGTTCCGTTAGTAACATCAGCTGCTGAAGACCAGTCTATCGTGTACGCTGTTGCATATAAAGGACAAAAAATCAGCGCAGATGCGTTTACTGTAGTTAAGCAATAACCTAACATCTGAAATGGAGGGATAACTGTGTATGTAGTAACAAATGCGATTCGCGTAAAAAAAGGATATGCTGCGCAACTAGTCGAGCGGTTTAAAGAAAGGAAAGGCATTGAACAATCACCGGGGTTTATTCGTTTAGAATTACTCGTAACAGAGGGGCTTGAAGACCATGACGAAGTGCGTGTGTGCACTACATGGGAAAATAAAGATTCTTTTATTGCTTGGACGAAAAGCGAGGCGTTTCGCAAAGCGCATGAACAAAGAGATCGAGATCGCCTTGATTTTGTGCTTGGAAACGAGATGTTCTCATACAAAGTAGCCCTCTCTGTCGAAGCATAAACTAGTGAAATGATAAGTGGTATCATTTTTTTCTATTAACATAAAGGAACTACCGCTTGGTTTGGTGAAGTGGTTAGTTCCTTTTATTTGAGTTGATCAGCAACTTCTCCCCACACCACTTTATTTCTCCCCGTTTGTTTAGCGATGTATAAGTATTGATCCGCTTGTTCGATTGCTTTTTCGATGCGGTTGCTGCAGTTGAATGGAGCGACGCCAATCGATACGGTGATGGGAGGGAGCGGCTGGCCGTCAATCGTAAAAAAAGTGCGCCGTTCAATCGCGGTTCGCAAGCGATTGAGCAGCTCCACTGCTTCTGCCTCTTTTTCTACCGAAAGACAAGCAATAAACTCTTCTCCGCCATACCGCCCAGCGACCATGCGGTCTGGGGCGAACGTTCGAATCATTTGCGCCAGCGTTTTCAACACTTCATCCCCATTTTGGTGTCCGTACGTATCGTTCACATGTTTAAAAAAGTCGACATCAATCATTGCAAGATACCGAGGTGTCCGCTGCTCGTTCACGACTTCCACAAATTTTCGCATATTGTATAAATGCGTGAGCGGGTCATGGTCGGCATAGAAACGTAATTTTTGGACTAATTGAACGTGGTGAATGGCTAATCGAACGAAAAAGAACAATAACGCTGCCCCAAGATGAAACGAAAAAAAGCGGATTGGTGCGATTTGTTTAAACGCTTCCCATCCCTCAGGGACAAGAAAAACGATCGGTAAATCGGATAAAAGCCAAAAAGCAGAAAACGCCAAAAACATATGCGCATACGAAAAACGTTTGATGGCGCTCAAACGATGAAAAAATAGCGCTAAACTAGTCGGTAAGACAAGCCCAAACACAATGCCTGGCACAACGCCGCTTCCTCCTAACGCCCAGCGCCAGCCAGAAGCAATCACTAGCGCAGGAATCGCATAGCTAGGTCCTTGCAGCAATGCCAAAAACGCAACAGGAATCGTGCGCAAATCAAAGCGATAGTCGCCGAGGAAAATTGGTGTATAAAACATCGCGACTGTGCCGAACGATACAAATAAAATATGAAGCCATTTTACTCTTTTGGGAGTAAGAAAAGCCCAGTCGCTTCTTCGAAAATAAATCGTTTGAATACACAAATGAACGAGCAGTAAGATGCAAATATTAGATAAGACAGATTGAACCATGGCGCCTCACTTCCACGTAGTTAAAAATAATATTTCATTAAAAAAATTATAAAAAAAATGATACTAAAAAGATAGAGTGTTTCTTCAACTATTGCCAATGTCAACAACATGTTCTTTACTCATTTTCTGTATTTACGGAAGATAGAGAGAAAGCCCCTGCCTTTAGGCATGGGGGTGAATCGCTTTTTTTTCTGTGAAAATAATGGATCCATGAGCGGTTATTTTCATGCGTGGGTGGTGAGCCAAACTTGCTCATGGATGTTTTTTTGAATTAATTTATTAGATATATTTCATTTATCTAATATTTATGGCATATTTTATATAGAGGTGATTGTTTTGGAAAACAAGAAATATACCTATAAAAAAGGAATTGTGTATCTCAATCAATACCATGTTGTATTCTGTCCAAAATATCGTAGAAAAGTGTTGATTGGA
>NZ_JAILZV010000127.1 GCF_023512315.1 Anoxybacillus sp. | reverse complement strand
TGAAGAGAAGCGCCCCAACGCTTGCGTCGTTGTCGTTTTTTTCCGATATTGACGAGCTGGTGATGACGGTTGAAACGCTTCGGGAAGTAATGGAAACAACCGACCCGCTTGTTGTTCGTTGGATGGAAGTGGAAACGAAAGGGGCGGCGAACGCCACCGCGATTTATTCGCAGCCGATTGATGTTGAGTCATTTTTTGCTGAAGAGTTATTTGCGAAGAAAAAAAGCGTTGTGCTTACGTCAGCGACGCTTTCGATGAACGGGTCGTTTTCGTACGTTATTTCTCGGCTTGGGCTGGAAGACTTTTACCCGATTTGCCGGACGATTCCGTCGCCGTTTCCGTATGCCGAGCAAGTAAAAGTGATGGTACCGCGCGATTTGCCGTCTGTTTCTGCGGTATCGCTTGAGGCGTATGCAGAGGCGGTCGCGTCGCACGTATTAACAATAGCAAAACATCTGAACAGAAAAATACTCGTACTGTTTACGTCGTATGAGTTGTTAAAAATGACGGCAGCGATTGTAAAAGAGCGGAATGACGATGAAACGTTTGTGTTGTTAGCGCAAGGAGGACAAGGCGGAAGCGCGGCGAAGTTGACGAAGGCGTTTCAGCAATTTGAGAAGGCGATGTTGTTTGGAACGAGCAGTTTTTGGGAAGGGATTGATTTGCCAGGAGAGGCGTTGTCGGTTGTTGTCATCGTTCGGTTGCCGTTTGCTCCGCCAGACGATCCGGTGATGGAAGCAAAAAGCGACTACATTCGTGCCAAAGGCGGCAATCCGTTTTATGATTTATCCCTGCCGCAAGCGGTCATTCGCTTTAAGCAAGGTTTTGGACGGTTAATTCGCACGAAAGACGACCGCGGGGTGCTGTTTGTGTTCGACCGGCGGCTAATCACTGCTTCCTACGGCCGCTATTTTTTAGCTTCCCTTCCAGACGTGCCAGTGTATGATGAACCGCTCGAACAGCTGTTGCAGAAAATGGGATAATCGGCCGAAAAAAGACAAACGATATACATGGATAATTTCCCTCTCGAACGCTCGAGAGGGAAACGTCTACCTAGTCGCCTCCGCTTTTCTTGTCTAGCTGCGGCTCGCAGTGCTTTGAGGAAAATAACCTTCCTCCGTCGAAGTGCAAGCACTTCTCGTCGGAAGAACATTTTCCCTTCAGCGCTAAGCGCTCGCCTCCGCTTTTCGTGTCTAGCTGCGAACTAGCATCCTCGGTCGCGTGTGCTTTCTCCGTCGCCGTGCAAGGCACGCCTCGTCGAAAGCTTGCGCGACTGTCGGATGCTTCCTTGGCTTTGCCAAGGACCGTTCTCCGCTTTTCGTGTCTAGCTGCGGCTCCTAGCCCCTCGGGACGCTTCAGCTCCGCTGCGGCGGCGACAGCCTCCTCGCGGGTCTTTTCGCTCCTTTCGGGGCTAACCAGTCGCCTCCGCTTTTCGTGTGTAGGTGGGAAATTTTTTGTGAAATTGCACAACGAACCTGTTATAATAAGTGGGAAGATACAACAGTGTGTTGTTGTATGTATAGTGTGGCTCTTGTGGCTGTTGTTATGAGTAACAAAATTTGTGTGATAAAGGAGAGGTTGTGGGTGGAAAGTAAAATTCAAGTATTGGCAACGGTGAAAATCCAGCACTCGCCTGATTTATATAAAATTGTCGACTGCCTGAACCGAACGTTGAAAAAAAATGACCTCATGTTCGGGCTTGCGCTTGATGAACAAGACAAAAGCAAGGCGGTATTTACGATTTACCGGACGTAAAGAGGGATGGCGATGAAAAAATGGAGCATGATTGTTCTACTTTTTGTCTTCGTCGCGATTTGGCAGGCGGTGAGCGTCTATCGTGCCGCGATGGCGCCAAAGGAGACGCTCATAGCGAAAGCGGAACAACGCGCGATGGAAGAAGCGAACCTTTCGCATATTCAAGCTGCGAATACATACTATGGGGAAAAGGCGTACGTCGTCGTCGAAGGAACCGATAAAAAAGGCACGAAAAAAATTGTATGGGTGCCAGCAAACGGCGGGCATATTGTTGTTAAGCGCGCAAAAAGCGGAATCACGAAGCAAGAGGCAATCGAAAAATTAAAAGCCGACCGACAGCCGAAAGAAATTATTTCCGCCAAACTCGGAATGGAAAAAGGAGTGCCGCTTTGGGAGCTGACATATATCGAACAAGATAACCGCTATTCGTTTTATTACCTCAGCTTTGCCGACGGTGCTTTTTTGAAAAGGTATAGTTTCCAACAATCATGAAGGGGGAAAGGAACATGAAATTAGCAAAACGTGTATCATCGCTCACACCGTCCACAACGCTTGCCATTACAGCGAAGGCAAAAGAGCTGAAAGCAAAAGGGTATGATGTTATCGGCTTAGGAGCAGGCGAGCCAGATTTCAATACACCGCAACACATTATCGACGCAGCGGTGAACGCCATGAACGAAGGGCATACGAAATATACCCCTTCCGGTGGACTTGCGACGTTAAAGGCAGAAATTGTGAAAAAGTTTCAACATGACCAACAGTTGCAATATGAACCGTCGGAAATTATCGTCTGCGTTGGCGCGAAACATGCGCTTTATACGTTATTCCAAGTCATTTTAGACGAAGGCGATGAAGTCATTATCCCGACGCCATATTGGGTCAGCTACCCAGAACAAGTGAAACTTGCAGGCGGGGTGCCGGTGTATGTCGAAGGGTTGGAAGAAAACCATTTCAAAATTACGCCAGACCAACTAAAAGCAGCCATTACGGAGCGGACGAAGGCCGTCATCATTAACTCGCCAAGCAACCCGACAGGCATGATTTATACAGAAGACGAGTTGCGCGCACTTGGTGACGTTTGCTTAGCGCACGATATTCTCATTGTGTCCGATGAGATTTATGAAAAGTTAGTATATGGGGACAATAAACATGTATCGATCGCCCAGCTTTCGCCACAGTTAAAAGCGCAAACGATCATCATTAACGGGGTATCGAAATCGCACTCGATGACCGGTTGGCGTATCGGCTATGCCGCAGGAAATAAAGACATTATTCGCGCCATGACCGACCTTGCAAGCCATAGCACGTCCAACCCAACGTCGATTGCGCAATATGCCGCGATTGCTGCATATAGCGGCCCGCAAGAACCAGTTGAGCAAATGCGGCAAGCGTTTGAAGAACGGCTAAACATTATTTATGAAAAACTTATTCAAATTCCTGGCTTTACGTGCGTCAAGCCGCAAGGAGCGTTTTATTTGTTCCCGAACGCACGCGAAGCAGCGCGCATGACCGGCTATGAAAGCGTCGATGCGTTCGTCGAGGCGTTATTAGACGAAGCAAAAGTCGCGCTCGTGCCAGGCTCTGGCTTCGGTGCGCCAGACAACGTCCGCCTCTCGTATGCCACATCGCTTGACGTATTAGAAAAAGCTATCGAGCGAATCAAGCAGTTTATGGAACAGAAAAGCAAATGATTTTTCGTATTAAGGAGAGGAGTTCATTCCTCTCCTTATTTTATCGGTTTCGCTTTTTCAAGTAACGACAATAGCCACGATTTTTTCTTTTCTTCATGACTGCTTGTTTCGGACGGTAGCGGTGAATGCGAGGTGTAAAGAAGTGGTTCGTCTATCACTGATTCCGTTTGAACAATATCCGATGCAACGGTTACTCCTAATTCGTTTTTTTCTAGTATAGCGGTGTCGGGCTCTTTTTTTTCTTCATCTGTTTTCATCGTGCTGTTGTAGTGAAGGCTGACAAATAAGTCTTTCTCACTAAGTTTGTTTTTCATTAAAGGGAGGAACGAACGGTGAAAAGCTTCCTCGTTAATTAAATTGGGTAACTGATCATCATCGGTTTCTGTCTGCATGTAGCGAATGGATGAACGGGTATGTTGAGAAGTTGGGGGTTCGATTCGTGCGCGTTTCACTTGGGGCGGTTTTTGTGACAACCCTTGCTTTTTTTGGTTAATCGGAGAAACAACGATGGATTGGTTTGTTTCATCAATAAATTGTTGTAGTTTTAGAAAGCTGTTGCTTGGTGGTGTGGCGGTTGTTTTCGGTGCAGTAATTTCTTTCTTCTTCTCTGTTATAGGCTGCTGTTGCGGCTCTAACAAGCGAATGATTTGCGCAACCATCCCTTTTACTTCATGTATTTCTTGATTGGAATCAGTTTTTTTCTGCTCTATTTGTCCTGTTAAATGAGTGAGTTGATTCATTATTTTTTCCATTTCGTCCGTAAATTGTGCGGTTTTTTTCAGAAGGGATTCAATTTCAACATGTTGATGAAGGAGTTGTTTGTGCAACACGATGATATCTTTTTGTTGCTCCTCTTTTACGATAGAGAGCATATTTTCGATTTCGATAAATTTTTCTGTTAATGCGTCTATTTGCGCTTTTAACTCATGCATTTCTTGTGTTTGAATCAATTGCTCTCCCTCTAGTTTGTTTAAACTCTCTGTTAATTCTTCGTTATTTTGTTTAACGTTGTTATAATCTTTTTCCATAGCTTTAATCCTTTCTATCCAAGATGTTAAGTTTGTTTGCAAAAGTTGATAATTTTCCAGTAGCTCGTTATGAGCGCTTTCTTTTTCCAACAAATACACTTTTTCTAGCTCGATTTGTTTTTGTTGGTATGAAGCTATCTCGTGCTCGTTCATTTCTATCCTTTTCATAAGCGTGGAGTAATTGTTTTGCATTTCGAGATGAAGTGACTGGTTCACGTTCTTTATTTGTTCCAATTCCTGCAATAAGCGGTTTATTTCTTTTGCCTGTGCTTCCACCGTTTGCTCGTGATGGTGACAAATTATTTTTAGTTCATCATTTTCCATATCCAGTTGCTCAATTTGTTGTTTAAGACGGTCTATTTGTTCATCCACGTCTGACGAGGCTAGCATTGTTCTATATTTCTCGATTTCCGATTTCAGATGAATGATTTTCTGTTCCAACTGGATCGTTTTATTTTCTTTCCCCATATTGTTCACCACCTTTTATAGTATTTTTCTTCTCGCGTTCATTCCTTACAATTGTATGCGAAAAGCTAAAGAAGATTGATACGGAATTGCAAGTATCCATAACAATTAGTTCAAGATAACTAGAGTGATACAGATGCGGATATTGAATTTTAGTCACCCATTTTTATCACTCGTCGAATTGATTTTCATAATATAAAGTAGTCTGAAAAAAACTTATGAAAGGAAGATTACCCCATGGCGATTAACTTAGAGCAATTTGCCCAAGAATTTAGCCCTGAGTGTATTCAAGTATGTAAAGTTTACGACTGGACAACGAACGTTGTTTCCCTTACACAAGATATTACCTTCATATTTCCTACGGGTTCTCTCCCAACTACTATTTCCCAAGTCAATTGTGTCACCACTCTTCTAGAGTGTGCAGAAGATGGACCGAGACGTGATATTGAATGTGTAGTAGGGGATGAACGCGTCACATTGCAAATCGTGACATTGAGCAAAACGATTCAAGTGGTATTGGAAGTAACAGGGACAACCGCAACAGGAGCACAAACAACGATTACAAGCAATCCAGCGTTGATTACAACAAGCGAAGAAGTCATTCTTTGTGCCCCAGAAGGAACGACTGTTTGCTGCACAGCGACGCAAAACGCATTTAATGTTTGCCGTGTCGGAGCGTTTACGCGAAACGGCGATACGATTACTGCAACAGTGTTTATTCGTGTGTGCCAAAATATTGTCGTGACATTTGAAGTCATTTTAGAAGTAGCAGCGAAATTTTGCCAACCTCGTCCAAAAATTGTTTGTGAAGAAGAATGCCCAGTCGACGTATTCCCACCGCAGTGCCCATCTATCTTCCCAGTCCAAGGATAAACAAAAAATACTATTGAAACGACGAAAAAGGGGTTTTTCTACCCCTTTTTCTCATACATATGAAGAAGAAAATATCTTTTTACGTGAGGAGAGAGAAAGAATGAGTCATTCGTTCGCAGACATTGAAAAGAAAATTCGTACGTTAGAACAAGAGTTACAAGCGGTAAACGACTTATTGTACGAAATGAAAAAAGGGGGAAACGTTCCATCTCTCCAAGCGCTTGCTTACTTTACGTACTCTTTCGTGTTGCCGACAAATGAAAGGAAAAAAGGGACGATCGTAGGGAATTTTATTATTCGCAATATCGGCTCTAGTTCACTTGAAAATCCGGTCATCTGTTTGAAAATCGTTCCAAAGGAGTGTGCCGTTTTAACAGCAAAATTAGGAGAACATGTGTCATACGATCGCCGCTTAAACCCGCTAGTGATGGAAACGTGGGAATACGTCGATAAAAACGCGGAAAGCACTGTAGAGGAGAAAGGAGAATTTTGGCTAAAGCCTGCTCAAATTTCTCACATCGAGGAAGGGGGACAGCTGTCATTTGCCAACTTCCAAATTAAACTCTCGTTTTCTGACGAACCGCGCACTTACAAAATATATGGGTTTTTTTATTGTAAGCAACTCCCGCAAGGAATTAAATCGTTGAATGACATTGTTATTCACGCATAAACAGGCTGGCTCCGAAACGAGCCAGCCTGTTTCGTTATGCTTCACGGACAACGAGAGCATTTAATGCGCGTGTTTCAGCGGTAATGGAGCTTAACAAACCGCTTAAAATGCCTCCGTTTGTTTCAATGACCACACGGTAAACGTGTGTGCCGACGCCTGGTGTGTCGACCCATGTTAGGTTAGGAAAGAGTGTGGTGTTAGCTGCGACAGTCAATATAGGGATGAGCGATTCTACATCAAGTTGGGCGACAGTTGTGAAAGCTCCTCCGTTTGATGAACGTTCAAGGCGATAGGTAATTCCAGTTAATGCTAATCCAGTTAAAACTAATACGCGAAGCTGCAGTTCCACCATCGAATCTAATTTCACTCGGTCATTGCTAAGTGTTACGATTGGTTGTAAACGAAGCACTTCGGTAACAGCAGTCCCTACTAACGGAATAGTAATGGGTAAATCTGTTGCAGATTGCGTAAAAAACAACCGAGGAAATAAGCCACCATCACATACACAAGCCATTATATATTACCTTCCTTTCAAAAAAAATTTATGCTTTCGCATCTAGTGTTAGTAAATGAAAAAATAGAAAAAATGTTTCAGACAAGTATCTATTTTTTAGAAAATAGGAGAATAACTAAAATAGGAGATGACTGCTTTCTTCCTTGCTTGTCGTATAGTTGGACGGTATAATATAAATTATGCGTACATAGTTTTGGAACAGATGTTGGAGGGACGTAGCAGTGAAGACAACGATTGCAGAAGTAAGCAAATACGTAGGGCAAGAGGTGACGATCGGCGCGTGGTTGGCGAATAAGCGCTCGAGCGGAAAGATCGCTTTCTTGCAATTGCGCGATGGGACAGGCTTCATTCAAGGGGTCGTCGAAAAGTCGCAAGTAGCGGAAGAGGTGTTCCAACGCGCGAAATCGATTACGCAAGAAACGTCGTTATACGTCACCGGAACGGTGCGCGTCGATGAGCGTTCGCCATTTGGCTATGAACTTGCGGTAACGAATATCGACATCATTCACGAATCGGTGGACTACCCAATTACGCCAAAAGAGCACGGCGTCGAGTTTTTAATGGATCATCGCCATTTATGGCTTCGTTCGAAACGGCAACATGCCATCATGAAAATTCGTAACGAAATTATTCGGGCAACGTATGAATTTTTCAACAACAACGGTTTTGTCAAAGTCGACCCGCCAATTTTAACGGGAAGCGCGCCGGAAGGAACGACCGAGTTGTTCCATACAAAATATTTCGATGAGGATGCGTACCTTTCGCAAAGCGGCCAGCTGTACATGGAAGCAGCGGCAATGGCGCTTGGAAAAGTATTTTCGTTCGGCCCGACGTTCCGTGCGGAAAAATCAAAAACGCGCCGCCATTTAATCGAGTTTTGGATGATTGAGCCGGAAATGGCGTTTTACGAATTTGAAGACAACTTAAACGTACAAGAACAATACGTGTCATATATCGTTCAATCCGTTTTGAAAAACTGTGCGCTCGAACTAAAAACGCTCGGCCGCGATACGTCGAAGCTTGAAAACATTCAAGCACCGTTCCCGCGCATTACGTACGACGAAGCGATTCAATTGCTTCATGACAAAGGATTTACCGACATCGCATGGGGCGACGATTTCGGGGCGCCGCACGAAACGGCGATTGCTGAAAGCTTCGATAAACCAGTATTTATTACGCACTATCCGACGCAATTAAAACCGTTTTATATGCAGCCGGACAAAAACCGTCCGGAAGTGGTGCTTTGCGCCGATTTAATCGCACCGGAAGGATACGGTGAAATTATCGGCGGCTCGGAGCGCATCCACGATTATGAATTGTTAAAGCAGCGCTTGGAAGAGCATAATTTGCCGCTAGAGGCGTACAAATGGTACTTAGAATTGCGCCAATACGGCTCTGTGCCACATTCAGGCTTTGGATTAGGGCTGGAGCGTACGGTTGCTTGGATTTGCGGCGTTGAACACGTCCGCGAAACGATTCCGTTCCCGCGCTTATTAAACCGTCTCTATCCATAAAAAAATCCCCCGAATCACGGGGGATTTTTTTGCGAGTATGGTATACTATAGTTGAGGTGCATTTCGATGGATAAAGGGAAACTAGCGGAATGGCTGGCGCAAGGAAGCATTGCGATTCCGAAACTGCTGTTGTATCATTATAAACGTTTAGGCTTAACGGA
>NZ_JAILZV010000126.1 GCF_023512315.1 Anoxybacillus sp. | reverse complement strand
CGCAGAACCAAGCCGTGCTTGGTTCGAGAGCCTCCTCGGTGGGGCTTGTGCGATCTTCGCCGATAGGCGGGCGCTTTACGCTTTTCTTATTTTATCGGTAGTATGCACGAAAGCATGTAATTTATGAAAGGGAGAAAGCGATGAAAGTAATTATTGCAGAAAAACCAGACCAAGGTGTGACGTTAGCGTCGATTTTTTCGACGAAAAAAAAGCAAGGGTATCTAGAAATTTTGCCAAATGCATTATTTCCAAAAGGAGCGTATATGACGTGGGCGGTTGGACATCTATTGCAGCTTGCCCCACCGGAGCGGTACCGTCCGGAATGGAAACAATGGAAGCTGGAGACGCTTCCGATGATTCCCGACCGGTTTCAATACGAAGTCGAAAAAGCGAAAGCCAAACAGTTTCAGATTGTGAAAGAACTGCTTCGCAAGCCAGAAGTAACGGAAATTATTCATGCAGGCGATGCGGGGCGAGAAGGGGAATTAATTGTCCGCAACATTATTCAAATGAGCGGTGTGAAAAAGCCGATGAAGCGGCTTTGGATTTCATCATTGACGCCAAAAGCAATCGAAGCGGGATTCCGCGCCCTTTTAGAAGAAAGCGCAACGCGACCATTATACGAAGAAGCGTATGCGCGTGCGTGCGCGGACTGGATTGTCGGCATGAACGCTTCACGTGTCTATAGCATTTTATTAAAACAAAAAGGCATGAATGACGTGTTTTCTGCTGGTCGTGTGCAAACGCCAACATTGGCGCTCATTGTGAAGCGGGAAAAAGAAATTGAACAATTTCGCCCAGAACCGTTTTGGGAAGTATTCGCGACGTTTGACATGAACGGCAACCAATATGAAGGAAAATGGGTGAAAGACGGAGAATCGCGAGTCAATGATCAACAATTGGCAGAAAAAATTGCTTTGTTTTGCGCACAAAAACAAGCAGAAGTGCTGGACGTAAAAACAGAACGAAAAGTATTTCCACCGCCGCTACTGTTTAATTTATCGTCGCTACAAGCAACGGCGAATAAATTGTACCAATTTTCGCCACAAAAAACGTTAGATATTTTACAAAAGCTATACCAAAAAGGAATCGTTTCCTATCCACGCTCGGATTCGAACTATGTCACAAAAGGGGAAGCAGAAACGTTTCCAGACATTTTGCAAAAATTAAGCCAGTTGCCAGCCTACAACCCACTTTTTCCGTTGCCAACAACAACGATTTTACATAATAAACGTTATGTAAACGAAAAGAAAGTAACCGACCATTATGCGATTATTCCGACGGAACAAGTAGTTGATCCAGACAAATTATCGGCTGACGAGCGCAACATTTATGATTTAGTGGTCAAGCGGCTATTAGCTGCACATTACGACGATGCTATTTTTGACTACACAACGGTGACGACACTTGTCGATGGACGCGCAACATTTTTGTCTAAAGGAAAACAGCAAATTCAAGAAGGGTGGCGGAAAGTGATTTTATTGCGTGAAGAAGACGACATTTTGCTTCCATCGCTTACAGAAGGGGAGCGCGGAAAGGTTGTCGATGTTCGTGTCAAAGAGAGTAAAACGCAGCCGCCAAAGCGGTATACGGAAGGGCAACTTATCACGCTCATGAAAACAGCCGGAAAATTTTTAGAAAACGAGGAGTTAGAAAAAGTGCTCGCGAAAACGGAAGGACTTGGCACGGAAGCGACACGGGCAGGCATTATTACGATGCTGAAAGAACGAAAATATATTGAAGTGAAGAAAAACCAAGTATACGCGACCGATAAAGCAAAAGTGTTGATCGAGGCGATTGGCGATAAAATTTTAGCGTCGCCGGAGATGACGGCAAAGTGGGAACAGCGGCTAACCGAAATTGGCGAAGGAAAGGCGTCCGCTTCTTCGTTTATGGAACAAGTGAAAAAACTAGCGGCAAAAATCGTTGCCGATGCGCTCGAAACGTCCAAAACGTGGGAGTTTACAGGGATTGATACCGCTTCTATCCAGCGGACGGCGTCGAAAGCGACGCTCGGAAAACCGGTCGGCACGTGCAAATATTGTGGGGGAACGGTACTTGACAAAGGCGAGTTTTACGGATGTGCGAACTACGCGAAAACGAAATGTTCATTTACGATTTCGAAAACGATTCTCGGCAAAAAAATATCACAAACGAACGTCAAAAAGCTGTTGCAGCACGGCAAAACAGATATTATGAAAGGATTTAAAAAAGGCGAAAAAACGTTTGATGCGGCTCTCGTTTGGGATGACAGCCAAAAAAAGATTACGTTCTCCTTTGCGAAAAACTAACCTTGCTTCTCATGAGAGAAGAAGGTTAGTTTTTCCTGTAATTATATTATGTAAACTTAAAAATCGCCTATTTTAGCAGGATTTTGCCGCTTCGTGTCAAATAGTAACAGCGAAAAAGAAAATGGGGGAAGGGGATTATTTGTGAAAACAGCCGATTTATGCGATCAATATGTCGAGAAGTTGCAAGTTTGCCAGTTGCCGTTGCATTCGTATGGAGGAAAAAAACAATTTTCCGGTCCGATTGCGACAGTCGATGTATTGGAAGATAACGTGCTCGTTCGTGAGGCGCTCGAAACAGTACCAACCGGAACGGTGCTAGTCGTTGATGGGAAAGGCTCACGAAATTGTGCGCTCCTTGGGGATCGCCTGGCGCAAATTGCGTGTGAACGCGGTCTTGCGGGGGTTATTATCCATGGCTGCATTCGCGACTCAGCAGAAATTGCGACGATGCCGCTTGGCGTCCTAGCGCTTGGGACATGCCCAGTAAAGAGCAAAAAAGAAGGAAAAGGCTCGCGCGATGTGGCGCTTGAATTTGGCGGCGTGCGCTGGGAGCCAGGCGCTTATGTGTATGCCGATAGCGACGGCGTCGTGATTTCTGAAACAGAAATTTCCGAAAAATAAAAAATGGTTGACTATTTTCCGCTGCTTGGCTTACTATTGTGGGTGAGTAGCTACTCTACAACTGAAAATAACAGCAAGTAAGGTGCCTCTTTTTCAGAGGCTTAAAAGGGAAGTACGGTGAAAAGCCGTCACGGTACCCGCCACTGTGATGGGGAGTTTCATTGCAACGATGTCACTGAAGGATACACTTCGGGAAGGCGCAATGAAGCGATGATCCTAAGTCAGGAGACCTGCCTTATTTGCTTAGCCGGCTGCCTACGGGACTATAGGTAGACGTGTAGGGAATCGTATACGGTCTTATTGTATGCATTTTTTCTGCACCTCTACCTATAGAGGTGCTTTTTATTTTGTCCGAAAAAGGAGGAGCATAATGACAACGTGGAATTTAACAGGCATAAAACATCACGTATTGATTTGCAATGGCGGAAGCTGCATGCGAAAAGGAGGAGAGGAAGTCACGAACGCTATTCGCGAAGAAATCGCACGGCTTGAACTACATAGCGACGTGCATACAACGCGAACGCGCTGCAACGGACGCTGCGAAGATGCGTGTGTCGTGATCGTGTATCCAGAAGGCATTTGGTACCAAGCAGTCACGCCAGAGCTTGGCAAACAACTCGTACACCACCATTTGTTGCATAGCGAACCGATAACAGAAGCAATAACATACCGATACGAACAAACGCAAGGACTTGTGTTGACACGGACAGATGTTGCGAAAGGGATTGGGAGGAGATAGGCATGGAATGGATGACATATGCAGCATTAGCTGTTTTTCTTGGGATGAGGCACGGAATGGATAGCGACCATGTGGCAGCGATTGCCGATATGGTTGGAAGTGAAACGCAGCGCAAAAAACAAGTGTCGTTAGGCATCATGTACGCCGTCGGGCACGGCTTTATCGTTTTTTTAATGGGAATGATCGCTATTTTTATCGGATTTCATTTGCCAGAGGCTGCTGCGCAAATGATTGAACGGGTCGTCGGCCTTACGTTAATCGTTCTTGGCGGCGTGATGTTGTTTTCCCTTTTTTATAAAAACGAAGCAAAAAGTCGCTTGCAAGTAATCTATGAACTCGTTCATTCGCTTGCTCGGCGATTTTCGAAAAAGAACGACACTACCCGTTCGATGTCTTTACTTCGTTTCGGTTGGATTAGCGCTTTTGTCGTCGGCATTATTCACGGCATCGGCGTCGAAAGCCCGACGCAACTTGCTATTTTAACACATGCGGCAGGAAAAGAAGAGAGCATTGCCGCGTTGCAGCTAAGCTTATTTGTCCTTGGATTGCTAGCGGCAACGATTGCGATGACGTTTTGCTTATCATGGGGGTTTATGAAAGCGAGAATGCGAGAAACATTGTTTTTCCTTCTCGGCACCGCGACAAGTATCTACAGCTTATGGTTAGGGGCATCCATCATTATCGAAACGTGGAAAGGTGGCGTATAACATGCGCGGGAAACTGCTCGTCATCGGATTTGGCCCAGGCAGCGTCGACCATATGACAAAGCGGGCACAAGAAGCAATTGAAGAAAGCGATGTCATCATCGGATATAAAACGTACGTCGAGCTTGTCGCCAATTTAATCGGCGACAAGCCGGTCATTAGTACCGGTATGACAGAAGAAGTAAGCCGGGCGCAAGAAGCAGTGAAATGGGCAGAACAAGGGAAAAAAGTGGCGGTCATTTCGAGCGGCGATGCTGGTGTTTATGGAATGGCAGGACTCATTTACGAAGTGCTAATCGAAAAAGGATGGACGAGAAATAGCAGCATTGAAGTCGAAGTTATTCCTGGCATTTCCGCCATTCACTCATGTGGCGCACTGTTAGGCGCACCGATTATGCACGATGCATGCACGATTAGTTTAAGCGACCATTTAACGCCGTGGACGCTCATTGAAAAACGCCTCGAAGCAGCGGCAGCAGCTGATTTCGTGATCGCCCTGTACAATCCGAAAAGCGGTAGACGAACGCAACAAATCGTCGAAGCGCAACAGATTTTGCTGCGCTATCGCCGACCGAACACTCCAGTTGGATTGGTGAAAAGCGCCTATCGCGAACGGCAACAAATCGTTTTAACTGACCTAGAACATATGCTTGAGCACGATATCGGCATGTTAACTACTGTCATTATCGGCAACTCGTCAACATTTGTGCACGACGGCTTGATGATTACCCCACGCGGCTATCAACGAAAATATACGTTAACCGCCCTTGAACAACCGCTCAAACCGCATGAACGGTTGCGCAAAGAAGCAGAGCCGTGGGCACTTGACCAAACAAAACCGAACGTCCGTGCCATAGCAGAAGAAGCAGTCCAAAAATTCGCTCGCCAACAAAAACAACCTACTTCTATTTTTGAAGTAGCTGTCAGTCCAGGGGTGGCGAACAAAACGTTTACGCCGCAACAACTGCTTGTATTAGCCGAACTTGTCGGCGACAACGGAACGATAACATATACGCCAGACCATTACATCAAACTAGCAATACAAACGAACGACCCTGCTTCCATCATTGACAGATTAAAAGAAGCACAGTTTTTGCTTGCGCCGGTTGGCGATGTCTTAACCATTAAAGCGTGCGACTTTTGTGATGGCGAGAAAAAAGAAGCGATTCCATACGCAGAAAAGCTGCACGCACAATTTAGCGGCATGACGCTTCCGAAAGAATTAAAAATCGGCTTTAACGGCTGTGGCATGGCATGTTACGGGGCGGTGCGCGAAGATATTGGCATCGTTTACCGAAAGGGGGCGTTTGACTTATTTTTAGGCGGAAAAACGGTCGGACGAAACGCTCATCCAGGACAGCTTGTGGCAGAAGGGATTCCACCGCATGAAATCGTCGCAACCGTGGCTTGTATTCTTCAACAATATAAAGAACACGGACATCCGAACGAGCGATTTTATAAATTTTTCGAACGAAACAAGCAAGTAGCCGGATGGATGCACCAAAAACAACCGGTGCCTCTAGAAGTTCCAGCCTGTGGGGAATAGGAGGGGAGAGCGTGAAAGCCATTTTATTTGTCGGACACGGAAGCCGTGACCAAGAAGGGAACGATCAAGTCGTTCAGTTTGTCGAACAACTTCGTTCGGATATCGATGCTCGTTTTCATGTGGAAACATGTTTTTTAGAGTTTGGCTTGCCAACGATCGCCGAAGGGATGGCAAACTGCGTGAAGGCAGGAGCGAAAGAAATCGTGGTTATTCCGCTTATTTTGCTTTCGGCAGGTCATTCAAAGCTGCACATCCCGCAAGCGATTGATGAAGCAAAGGAGCGTTATCCGTACGTAAACATCATATACGGACGTCCCATTGGCATTCATGAGCAAACATTTACGATTTTACAAGAAAGATTGCAAGAAATTGGCGAACAGGTGGAAGCCCCAGATCCACATACGGCCATTCTTTTGCTCGGACGCGGAGGAAGCGACCCAGATGCGAATAGCGATTTATACAAAATCGCTCGCTTATTTTGGGAACGAACGAACTATTCGCTTGTGGAGCCGGCGTTTATGGGGGTTACCAATCCATTGCTCGCGGAAGGGGTTGAACGTTGTATAAAGCTTGGCGCTAAAAGAATTGTAATTTTACCATACTTTTTATTTACGGGTGTGCTCATCAAGCGGCTAGAGCGAAACGTGTCAGAGTTTCGCCTTCGCTACCCGGATGTGCAGTTTTTGTTAGCGGAATATTTCGGTTTTCATCCAAAGTTAAAGACGATTGTATTGGATCGGTTAGAAGAAGCGCTCGGTCAAACGGTTTCAATGAACTGCGATCTTTGCCAATACCGGCTTCATATGGCGGAGCACCACCATCATCACCATCATTAAAGGGGGGATTGGATGATTATTGTTTTAGCAGGAACGAGCGATGCTCGGCAATTGGCGCTAGCCATTCAAACCGAAGGATATCCTGTCATGGCGACGGTCGTAACCGAACATGCAGCAGAACAGCTGCAACAAGCGGGTGTATCTGTCCATGTTGGGAGGTTAACCGCTTCACAACTAGCTGAACTTTTGCAAGCAAAAAAAGCAAAAGCGGTCGTTGATGCGAGCCATCCGTTTGCCGAAGAAGCGTCGAAAAACGCCATGCAAGCGGCTTCTGCTGTCAACGTACCGTACATTCGCTATGAGCGACAAGCTACTTCGCTTCGTTCGGAACAAGTGACATTTGTCGATAGCTATGAAGAAGCGGCGGAATATGCCGCGCAAAAAAAAGGAGTAGTAATGCTCACAACCGGAAGCAAGACGTTGCACATTTTCGCCAACCGGCTGCTTGGATTGCCGGATGTGCGCGTCATTGCTCGCATGCTTCCGCGCAAAGACAACATGGAAAAATGCGAGCAACTACATTTTCCGCAAGAAAACATTGTCGCGATGCAAGGACCGTTTACAAAAGAGTTCGATCTCGCACTGTTCAAACATTTTGGCGTGACGTTAGTTATTACAAAAGAAAGCGGGAAAATTGGCTCTGTCGATGAAAAAATTGCCGCGGCAAAAGAATTAGGCATTGAAACAGTCGTGATTCGCCGTCCAGAAATTGACTATGGAACGGTATACTCGGAATTTTCCGATATCATTTCTGCCATACGTAACCTTGTACAAAGAGAGGGGTTTCAATGATGGATTTTCGCACCGAGTTTCGTCCATTCACCGTCCAACCGCAACAAATCGAAGCAAAAAGCTTCCAAATCATCGATGAAGAAATTGGCGAGCATGCTTTTACGAATGAGCAATACCCAATCGTTCAACGGGTCATTCATGCTTCCGCTGATTTTGCATTAGGCAAAAGCTTACTATTTCATCCAAACGCCGTCGAAGCAGGGATTCAAGCCATTCGTTCCGGAAAAAAAGTCGTTGCCGATGTGCAAATGGTGCAAGTCGGGGTGAACAAAGCGCGTCTGGAAAAATTCGGCGGAAGCGTTCACGTCTACATTTCTGACCCGGATGTCATCGAAGAAGCGAAACGATTAAACACTACGCGTGCGATTGTCGCGATGCGAAAAGCGGTGAAAGAGGCAGAGGGAGGAATTTTTGCAATCGGCAACGCTCCGACGGCACTACTAGAGCTCATTCGCTTAATCAAAGAAGGTGAGGCGCGCCCTGGCTTAGTCATCGGATTACCGGTAGGCTTTGTATCGGCGGCAGAGTCAAAAGAAGAACTGGCAAAATTAGATGTCCCATTCATTACAAACGTCGGCCGCAAAGGTGGAAGCACCGTGACGGTCGCAGCGCTTAATGCACTTTCGATTTTAGCCGAGCGAGGGTAAACGATGGGAGAAAAACAGTTGCGGGAAGGGTATACGACAGGAGCATGCGCCACGGCGGCAACGAAAGCAGCGCTAACCGCTCTTATCACCGGAATCCCGCAAGCGGAAGCCAACATTTATTTGCCAGTCGGACGATGGGTGACGTTCTCCATCGAACGATGCGATCTACAAGCTGCTTCTGCAACGGCTGTTGTTATAAAAGACGGCGGCGATGACCCGGACGCCACTCACGGTGCGTCAATTGTGGCGACGGTATCATGGACAAACAACACGAACATTGAGCTCGATGGTGGAGAAGGGGTTGGACGGGTAACGAAACCAGGCCTCCCTGTTCCGGTCGGCGAAGCAGCCATCAATCCTGTGCCGCGCAAAATGATAATAGAAACCGCTCGTGAAGTGCTAGAACAATACAAAATAACAAACGGGGTGCGCATCGTCATTTCCGTGCCGAACGGGGCGGAAATTGCGAAAAAAACATTAAACGCTCGGCTCGGTATTATTGGCGGCATTTCGATTTTAGGGACGCG
>NZ_JAILZV010000125.1 GCF_023512315.1 Anoxybacillus sp. | reverse complement strand
CCCTTTACACAATCTCCTTCATTTTCCTTCAAAAGGAAGCCCGTGATTACTTTTCATAGATTTTTTGACGCTACCTCTTCCATTATAGCAACGATACAAAAAAAAGACAGAAGCTGTTTTGCTTCTGCCGTCATCCTTTAAACGAGTTCTAGCGCCACGCTTCCTTTTAAGCCAAGCGTTTGCGCGGCGAGCGCTTCGACGTCGCGTAAAAGCGGTTCGTTTTTCATGAGCGACACGCCGTAGGAAGGAATCATTTCTTTAATTTTCGGCTCCCATGCTTTCATTTGTTCTGGGAAGCATTTTTCGATTACTTCCAGCATGACATGGACAGCGGTCGAAGCGCCTGGGGACGCGCCAAGCAAAGCAGCGACGGAGCCATCGTGTGCCGCAACGACTTCTGTACCAAATTGAAGCGTGCCTTTTCCGCCCGTTTCCGTATCTTTAATGACTTGCACACGCTGTCCGGCGACAACTAACTCCCAATCTTCGCTTTTCGCGTTCGGAATAAATTCGCGCAATTCTTCCATACGCTGTTCTTTCGATAACATTACTTGCTCGATTAAATATTTCGTCAACGGTATATTTTTCGCCCCTGCCGCAAGCATCGTCACAAGGTTATGCGGCTTGACAGACGTGAGTAAGTCGAACATCGAGCCGTTCTTTAAAAACTTTGGCGAAAAGCCGGCAAACGGACCGAATAATAGCATTTTTCGATTATCAATAAAGCGCGTATCCAAATGCGGAACGGACATTGGCGGCGCCCCGACTTTCGCTTTTCCGTACACTTTCGCATGGTGCTGCTCGATGATTTCTTTGTTGTTACATACCATAAATAGTCCGCTCACCGGAAAGCCACCGATGCCCTTGCCTTCTGGAATGCCTGACTTTTGCAACAAATGCAAGCTGCCACCGCCAGCACCGATAAAGACGAATCTCGCCGCAAAACGTTCGACTTCCCCGCTCATGACATTGTGCACCTTTAATTCCCACAAGCCGTCGCTTGTTCGCTTCATGTCCTCCACATGATGGTGGTAGCGAATCTCTACTCCTTGGTTTCCTAAATAATCAAACAACATGCGCGTTAACGCACCGAAGTTGACATCTGTTCCCGATTCGATTTTTGTCGCTGCAATCGGTTCTGTGATGATTCGATCTTTCATCATGAGCGGAATCCATTCATGCAATTGGTTCGGATTATCAGAAAATTCCATTCCTTGGAATAACGGATTTCCTGCCAGCGCATCAAACCGTTTCTTTAAAAAGGCAACATTTTCTTCCCCTTGGACAAAGCTCATATGCGGAAGCGGCATAATAAAGTCTTTTGGATTGCGAATGCGGTTGTTTTGTACAAGATAAGACCAAAATTGCAACGACTCGTGAAACTGTTCGTTAATTTTAATCGCTTTACTTACATCAATCGACCCATCCGGTTTTTCGACTGTGTAGTTTAATTCACAAAGTGCGGCATGACCTGTTCCGGCATTATTCCATTCGTTTGAACTTTCATCTGCTGGTTGTCCAAGTCTTTCAAAGACGGTAATGTCCCACCCCGGCGCTAATTCTTTCAGCAATGTCCCTAACGTTGCACTCATAATCCCCGCGCCAATTAAAATGACATCTGTTGTTTGTTTATTCACCACATTAACCCCCTTGATTTTTCCAAACGCAGCGAAACACGTTTGCTTACTGCGTCAAACCGACGATCTTCCATCCCATTTCAGATTAATTATAACACAATTAAGTTATAGTGTGTCATTATTATTTATAAAATTACAAATGTGTTTATCTTATAAAATCACTGCCGCATTCCTTCCTGACACAAATCGACACTATTCTGTCTATATTGATTTTACAAAATCGTTTGATATTTTACTAGTGCGTTTTTCATCCAGAGAGGAGAAATATATTTACTTGCCAAAATAATATTCCCTTTCAAAAACAAACAGAGAGCCCACTACAGCTCTCTGTTTGTTGAGGATCTTTACAGTTCATCAAATCCGTTCATATCGGTTGTTTTCGTATATGAACGTGGACGGGCTTCGAAAAAGTCCGTTTTCCCTAAGTTCACATTTTCATCGCTAAAGACGCGAATCCAAGGCATACAGTTTTCATCCGCGTCATAGCGGTCGTCTAAGCCAAGCATGCGCAGCCGCTTATTTCCAAGATATTCAATATATTTCTCCATCTCAATGACATCAATGCCAGCGATATCGCGCAACACAACGCGCGACCAATCCGTTTCATACCGGATCGCTTCATCGATGTAATCATATATCCACGCAGAAAATGATCCGTCTTCATCGAGATATGGATTTTCCCATAACACTGCGCGCACGAGTTGGGAAATAAAGTAGCTGTGGCATAGCTCATCTTTGTTAATATAACTAATCATCGTCGATGTTTTCAACATTTTTTGGTTTCGCGCTAAATTGTAAAAAAAGGCAAACCCAGAATAAAAATTAATCCCCTCTAAGACGAGTGAAGCGACGAGCGCGCGGCAAAACGTCTCCACCGTTGGCTGCTCGCGAAACGCCTCATAGACGCGAATAACGTGTTCATTTCGTTTATAAATGTGCGGATTTGTGCGCGCCATTTCAAACGCGCGATGTTGTTCGGATAATTTTTCGATCGATGCAAGCACGTACGAGTATGACTGATTATGAACGACTTCTTGTTGTTCGATAATCGAAAAAATCGCTTTGACGCTCGGATCGGTAATGTATTCTTTCATCGCCCCGATAAAGTTTGGCTGCACAGAGTCTAAAATCGAAAGCAAGCCGATAATGTGTAAAAATGCATCCCGCTCGCGTTCATTTAACGCGTGCCATTGTTTAATATCATCTGACATATTAATTTCAAACGGCGTCCAAAAGTTGCCGAGCAACATTTTGTATATATCGTAAAAATGGCTATATTTAATATCGTTCCAGTTTAAAATGCCGCTTGCTTTTCCGTTAATAATGCTCGTTGCTTTATTTGGATGCGACGGCTCGAGCAATTTTACTTTCGTCAATAACAAATCGTTCAACCTCCTCAAGTAGTTGTTGGACGAAAACAGCCGGTAAGTGTTGTTGATGACCGCGCGGCGATTGTTCAATTTTTAACGTGCCGAGCACAGTCGTCACTTTTCGCAAATGGTACGCCATTTCATCGACAGCACGGCAATAGTATGGCCACATTTGATCTCCTGTGCCAAACAGCGCAACAGGAGGCAAAGAAAGGTTCCGTTCTTTCATAAGGAAACGAAGTAACTTTCTCATTTCATCCGGAAGTTGTCCATTTCCCCACGTATACGAACCGAATAAAAGCAGGTGTGCGTTAGAAATGAGCGATTCGATCGCAAATATATGTTCAATATCGATCATTTTCACGGCATGTCCATATGAGCAAAAAGCTTCTTCTATTAACAGAGCGACTTCTTTTGTGTTTCCTGTTTTCGATGTATAGCAAATAAGAACGTTCATTTTCGTCCCCCTACGATGAGCAAACGTCGCATTCTTCAATCGTTATAGCAGTGCTGCGAACGTAATACGTCGATTTTAATCGCTCTTTCCATGCGGTGAGATGCAAGTCAAGCAAGTCTTTTGCTTTAATCGTGTTATAGACATATAGATTAAAACTGAGTGATTGATCGACATGTTTTTGTCTTGCGGCATTTTGGCGAATGCTCATCTTTTGATCGACGTCATAGGCGTTATCGTAAAACCAAAATGTTTTTGCATGTAAATCTGGTACTGTCACAGGAATTTTATAATTTTTCTTTTCTTCAAAATATAAGCGGTTAAAGACAGGATCGCATGACGCCGTTCCGTTTGCTAAAACGGATGTCGAAGCGTTTGGCGCAGGCGCCATTAAATAACCATTGCGCATCCCATGCTTCATCACTTGTTGCTTTAAGCCATCCCAATCGAATGCATCGTGTGAATGATAGCCGCGAAGGTCAAAATATTTCCCTGTATGCCAATCGGAACCTGCAAACGCTGGATATGCTCCTTTTTCTTTCGCTAATTCCATGCTTGCTTGAATCGTTAAATAGGCGATTTTTTCAAACAATTCGTCGGCGAATTTTACGCTCTCTTCGCTATTCCATTTGATCCCTTTGACCGCTAATAGATGGTGCCAAGAAAAGGCGCCTAACCCAATCGCCCGATATTTTTTATTGGTGAGAACGGCTTGCAACACTTCGATACGATGTTCGTTTAAGTCAATGACGTTATCGAGCATGCGCACTTGAATCGGAATTAACCGTTCTAATACATCGTCTTGCACGGCACGAGCGAGATGAATGCTAGATAAGTTACAAACGACAAAATCCCCAGGCTTTTTATGAATGATAATTTCGCCATCTTGCGTATATTCTTTTGTTACGGTGGTCGGACTCATATTTTGCATAATTTCTGTGCATAAATTGCTAGAATAAATCATGCCCGCATGTTTATTTGGATTCATCCGATTCGCTTCATCACGATAAAACATATAAGGCGTGCCTGTTTCTAATTGCGATTTTAAAATCCGCTTCATAATTTCAATGGCCGGCACACGTTCTTTGCTTAATTCTGGGTGATTGACACACTCCTCGTATTTTTCACGGAACGAACCAGCCCCGCGCTCTTCATCATAAAAATCTTCCAGCCCTAGTGGATTGCCGTTTTTATCTTTCCACCCCATCACTTTTTTCACTTCATGCGGGTCGAATAAATACCAGTCGCCACGTTTTTCGACTTGCTCCATAAATAAGTCTGGGATACATACCCCATAGAAAAGGTCGTGGCATTTTTGCCGTTCGTCCCCGTTGTTTAGTTTCGCATCTAAAAAAGAGAAAATATCTTTATGCCAAACGTCTAAATAGACGGCGATACTTCCTTGGCGCGTACCGAGTTGGTCCACCGATACAGCGGTATTGTTTAGCTGGCGCATCCATGGAATGACGCCAGACGATACGCCTTTAAATCCTTTAATGTCGGAATTGCGTGCACGAATTTTTCCTAAATACACCCCAATGCCTCCGCCGCCTTTCGATAGGCGAGCGACGTCGGTATTCGATTCATAAATACCGATTAAGCTATCATCGACCGTATCAATGAAACAACTCGATAATTGGCCATATGCTTTTCCTGCGTTGGCGTAGGTTGGTGTAGCGACCGTCATGTATTGGTTCGATAGCGCCCAATACGCTTCTTTGACGAGCTCCATTCGTTTTTCTTTTGGTTCATTGACCATTAGCGTGAGGGCGATGGTTAAAAAACGCTCCTGCGGAAGTTCATAAATTTCTCTGCTATATCCTTTTGCTAAATAACGATCAACAAGCGTTTTTAAGCCGATGTATGTAAATTGCTCATCTTTTTTCGGATCGATCCATGCGCTCGCTTCTTGCAGTTCTTTTTTCGTATATCGTTCCAGTAAAAACGAGTCATAAATGCCGAGATCGACAAGCATCGTTTGTAATTCATAAAAGTAGCGATATGTGTCGGATACATCATAGCCGCGATTGGTTGCTGCTGCCTTGTACAACTGTTGTAAATAAAGCCGTGCCGCAACAAACGTCCAATCCGGCTGTTCCACGGTGATTTCGTCAAGCGCGTTTAAAATGAGTTTGTTCATCATGTCATCGTATGATGTTGTATACGTCAGTGATCGTATCGTCCGCTCGATGTATCGCTCGCTCGATAAGTGCGGAAAGTCTTTGAAAATATGAAACAACAATGTACGCATCGTTTCTTCATTTACTTCTGTTTGTTCGTTTATATGCACCATGTAACATCCCTTCCCATAAAAAATAAAAATCCGCTCTCGTTGAGCGGATGAAACGATGGAAAAAGGCATGCTTTTACCATCGTTTCATCTTCTCAACCCCCGAAGAATATGAAACGGTACAAGGAAGGCAGGTCTCCTGACTCGCGCTTCTTCCTACTTTGGATTCCTTCCCATATATGCGCCTAAAAAGCGGACATATACAGTGGTCTTGTTTCCATTTCGTCTGCGCACACAGTTGCGGGGACAGCTCTGGATTCGCACCAGATTCCCTATTAAGTCCGTTCGGACACCTTCACTTGCTGGTTTCAATATATAGTTGTTGTTTTTTTATTCATCACAATATGTTGTATAAAAAGGGTTTACGTTTAAAACTATAACGAAAAATTTCAACATTTGCAATCATTATTTTTCATCATTTGCTACATAACGGCGATCTTTCATAAACAGCCGCCAAAAATAAATGAAACCTGGAAATAAAATTGCAAAGCCGACGATGTACGTCACAAAAAGAGCACGAAACGTATTCGGATGCGTAAATCCGGATTCGATTGTCACATTCGGATAAATCATATACGGTAAATGAGCTTTTCCGTATGCGTAACTTGCACAAAAATATTGCAAGACGATGGCTACAACCGCAAGGCGTGGCATTCCGCGTCCGTTTTTCTTTTTCCATGATGGGAGAAAAAGCGCCCCACCAGCTAAGAGAAATAACATGACAGAAGCGGCAAGCCACGGCCAACGTGCAATCATTCCGTCATATAGCCAACGCGCTTCATTTCGCATCGTGACCATAATGAGAATAGAGGAGAGCAAAGCGAACGGACCGATGATGAGCGCATCGCGGCGATAAATCGTATACGCTTCGATTTCATTTGCTTCGTTTGAGTAGTCTGCTAATAAAAGCGACGAAAGAAAGAGTGTACTTGTAATCGCAAAGGCGATAAACGCATATTCATGTGGGCTTGTAAATAGGCGATCGAGCCGAAGACGACTGACACCATTCATTGTTTCAACAAAAGACCCGTGTGTAATTGGTAACACGCTAATTAAAAATGCTGGAATAAGCAAACCGCTTATGCCAGAAATGTAAACGAGCACTTTTTCATATTTAGGAGCAACGTGTGAAAAGACGAGGAACGCACTACGTACAGTAAGCAAAAGTAAAATAATGCTTCCCGGGATAAGTAAAATGGTTCCAAGCATAAACGTTGCTCCAGGAAAAAAGCTGACGAGCGCCACGACGATGGCAACGATAAAGACGTTTGTCACTTCCCATGTCGGCGACAAATATCGGTTTGCGATTTTCGTTGCTTTCGTTTGTGGACGATTGATATATACCATTGACCAAAACCCTGCTCCAAAGTCCATTGTCGCCATGACCGCGTAAATAAAAATAAATCCCCATAAAATTGAAATGGCAATTAATTCATCTGTCATCATCTTGCTCCTTTCTACATGTGCGTAGATAAGTGTTGTTCAATCGGATGGCGGCGGAAATACGAGCGCAAGACGAGCACGACCGCGATGAGTAAAAATACGTAAATGGACGTAAACAGAAGAAAAAGCGTTCCTAAATTTGTTGATTGTGTTACAGCTTCTGCCGTTGTCATCATGCGATAAATGACCCAAGGCTGTCTCCCTGTGCAAGCAAAAATCCAGCCAAATTCAATGCCGAGAAGAGCGAGCGGTCCAGCAGTAACAACTGTCCACATAAACCAGTTCGGAAATATGTGTTGTTTTCTTATGCGATGCCAAACGAATCCGACAATCGAAAGAAGGAGAAGAAACATGCCAATTCCGACCATTGCATTAAAAAGTGTATGGACAAACAACGGTGGCCACCATTCTTCTGGAAAATCATTTAACCCGACAACGACGGTATCGAAACGATTGCCTGCTAAAAAGCTAAGCAACCATGGAATTTCAATTCCCCATTTGACTGTTTGTGTTTCGCGATCTGTAAAACCGCCGATGACGAGCGGGGCGTGCGACTGTGTTTCAAACAATCCTTCAGCAGCAGCTAATTTTTCTGGTTGATATTCATGAAGAAGTTGAGCCGATTCGTGTCCGTTTATGGCTGTTAGTAAAGAAAATACGCCGCCAACTGTTAAACCGAGCATGAGCGCTTTTTTATGAAAAAGTTGGATGCGTTCATGGTGTCTATTTTTCAACATGTGATATGCTGCGATTGAAGCGATCGTAAACGCACCTGTCATATACGCTGACAAAACGACGTGTGTTGCTGTGACGGCAAAGCTTGGATTAAAAAATGCTTCCCACGGATTAACGTCAACAATTTGCCCATTTTCGATACGAAAGCCTGTCGGTGTTCCTTCAAAAGCGTGAACGTTCGTAATTAAAATGGCAGAAGCGGCTGCTCCGATAGCAACAAGCGTCAAGCTGATGATGCGCATCGTTGGAGAAATGCGGTCAGCTGCGTATACGTAAATAGATAAAAATAACGCTTCGACGAAAAACGCATAAATCTCGATTTGAAACGGCAGCGCCATCACTTTACCGACCACTTCCATAAAGCCTGGCCATAAAAGTGAAAGTTGTACTCCTGCGATAGTACCAGACGGAATCGCTACGCCAAGCAAAATAGCGAGCGCTTTTGTCCAACGATTTGCCATAAGGGCATAGTCATTGTCTTTCGTTTTTTGATATAGTAGCTCGGCAAATAAAATCATAAGCGGAATACCGACCCCAAGCGTCGCAAAAATAATATGAAACGCCATCGTTGTGCCAAATAACGTTCTTGCTGTTAATACGTGATCCATACCGAAATGTTCATCCCTTTCCATACATTGTCGTTTCCTAGTTTGATTTGAAAAGGGAAAAAATATGCAAAAAAATAAGCGACCGTAACGATCGCTTATTGTAATGCTTTTTTTAATGCCGATATATTGTCATTCATGATCGCAAAGTAATCTTTGTTGTTTGCGATATCATCGTTTGTGCGCGCCTCTAAGTTGTGAAGAATGAGTACATCCGCTCCAATTTCATTTTTTACGACTTCAGCAATTTTTGATGTAACATTTTGTTCAAAAAAGATATACTGTATGTCGTGCTCTTTTGCTTTTTTAATGATAGAAGTAAGCTGTTTTTGTGACGGCTCATTTGTCGGTGATAGTCCAGTCACGCTTATTTGTTTTAAGCCGTATCGTTTCTCCCAATAGCCGTATGCGGCATGAGCAACAAGA
>NZ_JAILZV010000124.1 GCF_023512315.1 Anoxybacillus sp. | reverse complement strand
GCCGTTGTGTCGGACGGGTCGGCGGTATTAGGATTAGGCAATATCGGCGCGGAAGCATCGCTGCCAGTGATGGAAGGGAAGGCTGCGCTGTTTAAAGCGTTTGCAGGCATTGACGCCGTACCGCTTTGTGTCAATACGAGCGATCCTGAACAAATCGTTCAAATCGTCAAAGCGTTAGAGCCGACGTTCGGAGGGATTAATTTAGAAGATATTGCAGCGCCGAATTGTTTCATTATTGAAGAACGGTTGAAGAAAGAGATGAATATCCCCGTCTTTCATGACGATCAGCACGGAACAGCGATTGTCACCGCTGCAGGACTTTTGAATGCATTAAAAGTGGTGGACAAACGGCTAGAACAATGCCGCATCGTGGTGAACGGCGCAGGTGCAGCTGGCATTGCGGTAACGAAACTGCTTCATTATATGGGGGCAGGCGATATCGTCATGTGCGATTCAAAAGGGGCGATTTTTAAAGGTCGTACGTATGGAATGAACACTATGAAAGAAGCGGTGGCAGAAATAACGAATAGAAGCGGAGTGCAAGGAACGTTGCATGAGGTGATGAAAGACGCGGATGTCTTTATTGGCGTGTCGGTTGCTGGTGCTGTAACGAAAGAAATGGTGCGGTCGATGAAAGAAGGAGCGATCGTATTCGCGATGGCCAATCCGACTCCGGAAATTATGCCAGAAGCCGCCAAAGCTGCTGGTGCTGCGGTTGTTGGAACCGGACGATCGGATTTTCCAAACCAAGTCAATAACGTGCTTGCGTTTCTAGGCATTTTTAAAGGGGCGTTAAAGGTACGAGCGACAGAAATTAACGAACAAATGAAATTAGCAGCGGTATATGCCATTGCGAATTTAATTGCGCCAGACGAATTGACGAGCGAGTATGTCATCCCGCATCCGCTCGACCGACGGGTGGTCGAAGCGGTCGCAGACGCGGTAGCCCGCGCGGCGGTGGAATCGGGCGTTGCGCGAGCAGCGGAAGTATTGTAGGAAAAAATGGGTATGAACAAAGCAAGGCGCTTAGCTTTCTGCCGTTCGGCAAGCGAACCGCTTGCCGACTACGGCAGAAAAGCTAGAAATAGAGCGATGTTAACTTGGTTTTTATTGGTTAATCAACACGCCTGATGCTATAATAATGGCTATGATGTGGCACAAGGAGTGAACGTAGTTGGAAAAAGAGAATATGGTAAAATCGGTAAGCCGGGCGTTGCGAATCATTGAGATTGTCAGCACAAAAAAAGACGGGCTGGGAGTTACCGAGATTGCTAAGCAAATGGATATTAATAAAAGTTCGGTATATCGCATTTTATCGACGCTTGTGCAGCACGGGTATATTGAGCAAGACGAAGAAACGGAACGATATAAATTAGGCTATAAGTTTCTGGAAATGAGCTCAAAATTGCTCGATGCGATTGATTTGCGAGCCGAAGCCAAGCCGTATTTGCGGGAGTTAGAAAAAGCGACGAACGAAGTCGTTCACCTTGTCGTCTATGACCAAGGAGAAGTGATTTATATTGAAAAACTCGAAGGAACGGAAACGTTACGCATGCATTCAAAAGTTGGCAAGCGGGCGCCGATGCACTGTACGGCAGTTGGGAAGGCGATTCTTGCCCATTTGCCGATGCACGTTGTCCTAGATATTTTAGAGCGAAAAGGAATGCGAAAACATACAGAACACACGATCACAGACAAAGAAGCATTTTTACAAGAGCTGACCGTTGTGCGCCAAAATGGCTATGCGCTTGATTTAGAAGAAAATGAATACGGGATTCGCTGCATCGCTGTTCCCATTTTCGACCATTCCGGACACGTCATCGCGGCAGTAAGCGTCTCCGGTCCAACCATCCGCATGACAGACGAGCGGCTCGAACAACTTCACGCCCACATGCGCCATATTGGCCAGCAACTCTCAGCAAGGCTTGGGTATAAAGAAAAATAGGACATCCTAGCACGGTGTCCTTTTTCTGCGCTTGCTTTGTTTCTTTTTCTCCATTTTAATAGAGTTAGAAAACGTGAAAGTAGGGAAAATATGAAACTTATTTTTATTGTCAATCCGGCGGCGAAAAATGGGCGGGCGCGAAACGTATGGCGTAAACTAGAGAAGTTGCTTCAAAACAGGAATATTCCGCATGACGTCCTGTTTACTGCAAAAGCGGGAGATGGCACAACGCTTGCGAGGAACGTGTTGGCTCGGGAAAGTGGCCGTGTCATGATTGTGGCGGTAGGAGGGGATGGGACGATTCATGAAGTCATCAATGGCATTGAATCGAGAGATGATGTCGTTATCGGCTACATTCCCGCGGGGACAGGAAACGATTTCGCGCGCGGGACAACTATTTCTCGCCATGCGGAAAAAGCGCTGCACCACCTTTTATCCCATCCACCCGTTTCCCGCTACGATATCGGGACATATAGCGGCTCGCAAATCAGCGAAGGACAATTTGTCAACAACATCGGCTGCGGATTTGATGCGCATATCGCACAAAAAGTAAACGCTTCCAAATGGAAACCGTTTTTCAACCGACTTTTTCTCGGGAAATTTGTCTACGTATTTTATTTGGTTAAAGAACTGTTTTTCTACCAACCGACGCGTATTCGTCTGCAAGTAGACGGGGAAAGTTACACGTTTGAACGCGCGTGGTTTGTCACGATTGCCAATCACCCTTACTACGGCGGAGGGATGAAAATAGCCCCGTTTGCTAAAGCGGACGATGGGGCGCTAGACGTTGTTGTCGTACATAACGTTTCGCGCTTAAAAATATTGCTCTTGTTTGTGACCGTATTTTGGGGTGGACACCAGAAAATGAAAGAAGTGACGATGGTTGTTGGAAAAGAGATTCATGTTGATGCCGACGATATACTGCCGCTACATGCGGACGGCGAAAGCATCGGGGCAGGGAACATTACCGTTTCGGCAGGAAAAACGATACATATAATTGCGAATGGGTCTATAAATACAACCGACGAATGAAAACGATCGCAGGATTTTTGCCTATTGTTAAAGAATAATAGAAAAAACTAGAAAGGAGAATGAGTGATGAACGAATTCCGCGCATTAGTTGTCAATAAGACAGAAACCGATTTTACGGTGAACGTGCAGACGCTCTCGCTCGACGATCTTCCAGAAGGCGATGTCGTTATTCAAGTTGCCTACTCAAGCGTCAACTATAAAGACGGGCTTGCAAGCATTCCAAACGGAAAAATTGTCAAAACGTACCCGTTTGTGCCAGGAATTGATCTTGCCGGCATCGTAGTTTCTTCAAAAGACCCTCGCTTTCACGAAGGCGACGAAGTCATTGCGACAAGTTATGAAATCGGGGTCACTCATTTTGGTGGTTATAGCGAATTTGCACGCATTCCAGGCGAATGGGTCGTCCCGTTACCGAAAGGGCTAACGTTAAAAGAAGCGATGGCGCTAGGAACAGCAGGACTCACCGCCGCTTTATCGATTCATCGTTTGGAAGAAAACGGCTTGTCTCCGGAAAAAGGAAGTGTGCTCGTGACAGGAGCAACTGGCGGCGTTGGTAGTTTAGCGGTCGCGATGTTAGCTAAGCGCGGCTACCACGTAATAGCAAGCACAGGGAAAGAAACGGAACACGATTATTTGCGAACGATTGGCGCACAAGACATTGTTTCGCGAAACGACGTCTGCCTCGACCAAATTCGCCCGCTTGACAAACAACTTTGGGCAGCAGCGGTCGACCCAGTTGGAGGAAGGACGCTGGCGACCGTATTAAGCCGCATTCAATACGGTGGTTCAGTTGCGGTAAGCGGCTTGACAGGAGGAACCGATGTGCCGACGACGGTTTTTCCGTTTATTTTGCGCGGCGTCAATTTGCTAGGCATCGACTCCGTCTATTGCCCGATGGAGTTGCGCCGCACGATTTGGGAGCGGCTGGCGACTGATTTGAAACCGGACCATCTAGCATCCATCGCGCGAGAAATTACGCTTGAGGAGCTTCCGGAAACGCTCTCTCGCATTTTACAAGGACAACTCCGCGGGCGCACCGTTGTCCGATTATAATCCGTAAAAAAAGAGCCATCCGGCTCTTTTTTTAATGGTAAGAAAGTATACGAGTTTACGATTAGGTCGAGCGCTGTCTAGCTCCAAGCGCCATCGGCTCGAGCGACCTTCGCCGATAGGCGGGCTCTTTTTTAGCGATATTTTTCTAGCATCGAGAAAAATTGTTTAACGAACTCGTAAAACACTTTGACCGATGGGGCGAGTTCGTGCTGGTTGGAAAGAATAATTCCGACGTTTCGCTTGACTTCCGGCATTTCAATCGGAATTTTGACTGTAAAGCGCGGCATTGTATCATAAAATGTATTTTCTGGAAGTAATGTAATACCGATACCAGCAGAAACAAGCCCTTTAATGGCGTCCAAATCTTCTCCTTCCGATGAAATAAGCGGCGAAAACCCTGCCTGCTTGCACGCATCACGGACGATTTTATGCAGCACATATCCTTCTGGAAACATGACGAACGGCTCTTCGCGCAATTCATTTAACGTTATGCTTGTTCGGTTCGCAAACCGATGATGGAGCGGCACTAGTACGGAGAATGACTCGATGAACAAAATATCGCCGCGAATTTCTTTCTCTTCAGTCGGAACAGGACCGAGAAACGCCAAATCTACGTCCCTCCTTTTCACCGCCTCGATTAAAAACTTATACGACCCTTGCCGCAAATGAAATTTGACGTTCGGATGTTCCGCCTTAAAAGCAGAAATGACCATCGGCATCGTATGGCTCGCTAAGCTTGTTGGAAAGCCAATTTTCACCGTTCCGCGCTCCGGATCTAAATATTCTTCCATCTGCTGCTTCGCATAATCGACCGTGCGCAAAATTGCTTCCGCATGTGGCAAAAAATAGCGTCCTGCTGGTGTCAAACGCACATTTCTCCCTTCTCGCTCAAACAGCTCCACCCCTAATTCATCTTCTAAATTGGCAATTTGCCGGCTAATCGCCGACTGAGCAACGTGAAGCAGTTCTGCCGCTTCGGAAACGTGCTCACGTTTCGCTACTTCGACAAAATATTTCAACTGCCTAAATTCCACCATATCCCTCCTATTTATCGCAAAATGAGATGAATTTAATCTTAATTATATATTGTTTATATGAATCATGAAAACTACAATTACAAGTAAGACTTTAACGGAAGGGGAAGGCAGATGAGACATGTTGGACTACCGAAGGCGCAAGGCCTTTACCACCCAAGCTTTGAGCGTGACGCCTGTGGCATCGGCTTGTATGCCCATCTAAAAGGAAAAAAATCGCACGATATTGTAAAAAAGGGGTTGCATATGCTGCGGCAGCTTGAGCATCGCGGCGGGCAAGGAAGCGACCCAGAAACAGGAGATGGTGCAGGGATAATGGTACAAATCCCGCATGAATATTTCCAAACGGTTTGCGGAAAAATGAAGCTTCCCGAAAAAGGGCGTTATGGTGTCGGAATGGTTTTTCTGCCTGCACATGAGGCGGAACGCACATATTACGAGCAACAAATAAACGACATTATTCAAGCGGAAGGCCAAACGTTATTAGGCTGGCGAACGGTACCTGTGAATAGTGAGAAGCTCGGAACATTAGCAAAACAAAGCAAGCCATTCATCCGCCAAGTATTTATTGGCGCAAGCAGCGATTTGCGAGATTCGCTTGCATTTGAGCGAAAGCTATACGTTATTCGAAAGCAAGCAGAAAAGCTTTCGTCGAACAATGAATTTTATTTCGCTAGCCTCTCAAGCCGCACGATCGTCTACAAAGGGCTATTAACCCCTGAACAACTCGATGCATTTTACGTTGATTTACAAGATGAACGGTTCCAATCGGCATTTGCGCTTGTCCACTCCCGGTTTAGCACGAACACGTTCCCAAGCTGGGAACGAGCGCATCCGAACCGCTATTTGATTCATAATGGCGAAATTAATACGCTCCGCGGCAATATGAATTGGATGATGGCACGGGAAAAGCAATTTATCTCTGATCTTTTCGGTGATGATTTGCAAAAAATTACGCCAATTTTAGATAAGAACGGAAGCGACTCGTCGATTTTAGACAATGCGTTCGAATTTTTCGTGCTATCAGGAAAAGAATTAGCACATGCAGCGATGATGCTTATTCCGGAGCCGTGGTTTTGGGACAAGGAAATGGACGACGCGAAAAAGGCGTTTTACGAATATTATAGCTGCCTCATGGAGCCATGGGATGGTCCGACAGCGATTGTATTCACCGACGGCAACCAAATCGGCGCAATTTTAGACCGAAACGGCTTACGCCCTGCTCGTTATTACGTAACAAACGACGACTATATTATTTTTTCCTCGGAAGTGGGCGTGATTGATGTCGCCCCAGAACAGGTGCTTTATAAAGACCGCCTAAGTCCAGGGAAGATGTTGCTCATTGACTTAGAAGAAGGCCGCATCATTTCCGACGAGGAGATAAAAACGAAAATAGCAAACGACAGGCCATATCGCCAATGGCTGAACGAACAAATGCTTTCGCTAACGGACTTAGCTATCCAAGAAGAAACCGAAGCGGTAGAAAACTTAACAACGCTGCAAAAAACGTTCGGCTATACGTACGAAGATGTCGAAAAGACGATATTGGCAATGGCGCGTGACGGAAAAGATCCTGTTGGAGCGATGGGGAATGATGTGCCGCTTGCGGTCTTATCGGAACGTCCGCAAAGTTTGTTCCATTACTTTAAACAGCTATTTGCGCAAGTGACGAATCCACCGATTGACTCGATGCGTGAATATATCGTGACATCGACGATGACGCTGCTCGGAAAAGAAGGAAACATCCTTCATCCAGAAGCATCTGCCGCCCGGCGCATTCGGCTAGATTCGCCAATTCTTTCTAACGAAGAACTGGTGGCGTTAAAAACGAATCCATATCCAGAGTTTCAAGCGGTGACGATTCCGTCATTGTTTACAAACGATTTAAAAGAAGCGCTCGATGAACTTTGCCAAACGGCTGAAGCAGCCATGGAAAACGGAGCCGTGTTGCTCATTCTGTCCGACCGCGGCGTTGATGAACAACATATCGCCATTCCGCCGTTACTTGCGGTGAGTGCGCTTCACCAACATTTGCTTCGAAAAGGCACGCGGACAAACGTCAGCATTATTGCCGAGTGCGGAGAAGCGCGGGAAGTGCATCATTTTGCGGCATTAATTGGATATGGAGCGGATGCAGTGAACCCGTATTTAGCGCTTGAAACGATTCGGCAGGCGGTCGAGGCGAAAACGGTGCCGTTGACATATAAAAAAGCGGTAGAAAACTATCAAAAAGCAGCGACAGACGGCGTCGTTAAAGTAATGGCGAAAATGGGCATTTCGACTGTTCAAAGCTATCGCGGGGCACAAATTTTTGAAGCAATCGGCATCGGGGAGGATGTCATCGAGCAATATTTTACCGGTACCGCTTCCCAACTTGGCGGCATTCGATTAGAAGAAATCGCGAAAGAGGCAAAAATGCGCCATGAACAAGCGTTCTACACGCTCGACGAAACGCTTGACTCCGGCAGTGAATTGCAATGGAGAAGCAACGGCGAACACCATGCGTTTAACCCGAAAACGATTCATCTATTACAATGGGCGTGCCGGAAAAATGATTACGAATTGTTTAAACAATATTCAAAACTAGCAAACGAAGAACAGATGACGTTTTTACGTAATTTATTCGTGTTTGACGAAACGAGAAAACCGATTCCGTTGGAAGAAGTAGAGCCAGTGGAATCAATTGTTCGCCGCTTTAAAACAGGAGCGATGTCGTACGGTTCGATCAGCCAAGAAGCACATGAAGCGCTCGCGATTGCGATGAACCGTATCGGTGGCAAAAGCAATAGCGGCGAAGGCGGGGAAGATCCGCGCCGATATGTGGTCGAGGCAAACGGCGATTTTCGCCGAAGCGCCATTAAGCAAGTGGCGTCTGGACGTTTTGGTGTAAAAAGCCATTATTTAGTGAACGCGGATGAATTGCAAATTAAAATGGCGCAAGGCGCAAAACCTGGAGAAGGCGGTCAGCTGCCAAGCAATAAAGTATATCCTTGGATCGGAAAAGTGCGCGGCTCTACCCCTGGCGTAGAACTTATTTCGCCGCCGCCGCATCACGATATTTACTCAATTGAAGATTTGGCGCAACTCATTTACGATTTGAAAAACGCCAACCGCCATGCCCGCATTAGCGTCAAGCTTGTGGCAAAAGCAGGCGTCGGTACGATTGCAGCTGGCGTCGCCAAAGGGGCCGCGGATGTGATCGTCATTAGCGGCTATGATGGCGGCACTGGCGCATCGCCAAAAACAAGTATTAAGCACGCAGGACTCCCTTGGGAGCTTGGGCTTGCGGAAACGCACCAAACGTTAATGCTAAACGGCTTGCGCGACCGCGTCGTGCTAGAAACAGACGGAAAGCTGATGACAGGGCGCGATGTTGTCATGGCTGCGCTGTTTGGGGCAGAAGAGTTTGGCTTTGCGACTGCACCGCTTGTCGTCTTAGGCTGTGTGATGATGCGTGTTTGCCATTTGGATACGTGCCCGGTCGGAGTGGCGACGCAAAATCCAGCGCTGCGGGAAAAATTTACCGGCAAGCCAGAGCATGTCGTGAATTTTATGTATTTTATTGCGCAAGAAGTTCGCGAACTAATGGCTCAACTCGGCTTTCGGACGGTAGAAGAAATGGTAGGGAGGGTCGACGTATTAAAGGTAAGCGAGCGTGCGAAGCAACATTGGAAAGCGAAACATTTAGATGTATCGCGCTTGCTATCCAAAATCGATGGACGGCGTACGTTTGCCCGACCGCAACAACATAAAATCGAAGAATCGCTCGATTACAATGAGCTTTTACCAGCTGTCGCTCCAGCGCTAGAACACACGGAAACAGTGGAGCTATATTTAGCTATTTGCAATGTGAATCGTACGGTCGGTACGATTGTCGGAAGCGAGATTTCGAAGCGTTATGGGGAAGAAGGACTGC
>NZ_JAILZV010000123.1 GCF_023512315.1 Anoxybacillus sp. | reverse complement strand
AATTTTTGTGTATGGAGTGAGAAGCAGTGAAAAAAGAACAAGGGTTGGACTGGGATATTTCATGCAGGAGGGAAATATGTTGAACGCAAATTGGAACTTTGACAATAGCTATGCCCGTTTACCCGAGCTATTTTTTACGAGGATTCACCCAACGCCTGTCAGTGATCCGGAACTTGTCATGCTTAATCGTTCGCTTGCCGAGGAGCTAGGGTTGAATGTAGAGGCGTTGGCGAGTGAAGAAGGGGTGGCAGTGTTTGCGGGAAATCATATTCCGGAAGGAGCGGAGCCTTTGGCGCAGGCGTATGCCGGGCATCAGTTCGGGTATTTTAATATGCTTGGCGATGGTCGCGCCATTTTGCTTGGGGAGCACGTGAATTCAAATGGAGAGCGGGTCGATATTCAGCTGAAAGGGTCGGGACGGACGCCATATTCGCGCGGTGGGGATGGTCGTGCGGCGCTTGGACCGATGCTTCGTGAGTATATCATTAGCGAGGCAATGCACGCCCTTCGTATTCCGACGACTAGAAGTTTAGCTGTTGTGACGACAGGGGAAGTTGTCATTCGAGAAACGGAACTTCGAGGGGCGATTTTAACGCGCGTGGCGGCGAGTCATTTACGGGTCGGGACGTTTCAATATGCGGCACGGTTTTTATCCAAAGAGGAATTGCAGACGTTAGCCGATTATGCGATAAAGCGGCATTACCCGAACGGTGAACATGCGTCCAACCGCTATCTTTTTTTACTTGAAGAAGTGATGAAAAAACAGGCGGCGCTTGTCGCGAAATGGCAATTGGTCGGGTTTATTCATGGGGTGATGAATACCGATAATATGACGATTAGCGGAGAGACGATTGATTACGGACCGTGCGCGTTTATGGATGTGTACGATCCGAAGACGGTGTTTAGTTCGATTGATACGCAAGGTCGCTATGCGTACGGCAATCAGCCGTATATTGCTGGGTGGAACATCGCACGCTTTGCAGAAAGCCTATTGCCGCTTTTCCATGACGAAGAAGAAAAAGCGATCGAACTAGCGCAAGAAGTAATCGCTCCATTTCCGACGTTGTATGAAACGTATTGGCTGAAAGGGATGCGAGCAAAACTTGGGCTTTGTACGGAAGAGGAGGAAGATAAAAAGCTCATTGGTGAGTTGCTTCATCTTATGCATACACATCGCGCCGATTATACGAATACGTTTCGCGCGTTGACGCTAGATGAATGGAATTTTAGTGAAAAAGAGTTTCGCGACTGGCATACACGGTGGCAACAAAGAATCGCTCGCCAAGACATGAAAAAAGAAGAAGTGTATGAATTCATGCGACAAAACAACCCTGCGATCGTTCCACGAAACTATCGGGTCGAAGAAGCGCTTGCCGCAGCCGAGCAAGGGGACAATACCGTTATGGAACGGTTACTTTATGTACTTTCCGCTCCCTATGCATACACGAAAGAACAAGACGAATACGCCAAGCCCCCTGCACCGTCTGACCGACCATATCGGACGTTTTGTGGGACGTAGGAAAACTTCTCTTTGTTGAGAGAAGTTTTTTCTTATGGAAAGGGGCTGTTGTTGCGTTGTAATATAAGGAAAGAAAGGGGGAGAAATATTGTTTCCATTTTTGCAAAACAATTTATACACAAAGGTAAAGCTCCCAAAAGGAACGGTTGTTTTTCGTGAAGGAGATATATGTGAACATGTTGCATTTATCGTTTCCGGTGTTATCCGAGTAGCAAAGATAGGGGAAAACGGGAAAGAAGTGAATTTATATCGTGTTTGTCGTGGAGAGTCGTGCGTGTTGACCATTTCAAGCGTATTGTCGCGTTCACCTTTTCCAGCGACTGCGATTGTGGAAGAAGATGCGGAAGCGATGATCGTTCCGAAAGATACGTTTGTGACGATGATGACAACACATACACAGCTACAAACGTTTGTTTATGACATGATGATGAATCGCTTTATGGCGATGATGCAGATGATTGAACACATAGTATTTGAAAAAATGGACAAGCGTCTTATTGAGTTTTTGCTTGGATGGTGTGAGAAAAATAAAACAAATGTTATCGAGATGACACATGAGTATATCGCGACGGAACTTGGAACGGCGCGTGAAATTGTCAGTCGCATTTTAAAACAACTCGAGCGAGAAGGATATGTGCAATTAGCGCGCGGAAAAATAAAAATTGTTGATAAAGAAAAATTATATGACAAATTAGCAACAATGTGACTTTATCACGGAACGAATCGATTGTTTCCTCTATGATAAAGGTAGAAAGGCGAGGGGAGGAAAAAGCAATGAAAGCAAATGTTGGTTCGGCTGATCGTATCGTTCGTTTCATACTAGGAATTTCTTTATTAGGATTATTTTTTCTTGAAGGGAATATCAAATACGTTGGCATTTTAGGAATTGTTCTTATTGTTACTGCATTCATGAAATTTTGCCCACTTTATGTACCATTTCGGATTAATACAACGAAAAAATAACCTAAGCAAACGCTTAGGTTATTTTTTTAAAGATAAGAAAGCCTCCTCAGGCGGGCGTTTTGTGTTTTTCTTAAATAGAGGATAAAAATTAGCGAGTACGAGAAAACTAGTAGTTTGTTCATGTGATTGTTGTCATACCAATCTGCCCTCTGTTACACTAACAATAGGATAAATGTTCTATATGTAAAAAATAGTTTTAAAATTAAAGACAGGGGTGGATGTATGCTGTTTAGGCGCTTTTTTCCGAAAAAAGGTGAACTGCTCGAACAAGGAACAAACTATTCTTTTGAAGGGCGTTTTGTTGATACGCTTTCGTTCAACCATTTTACAAAAGACGATTTTATGAAATTACAACAAATTCACCAGTTGCTTTCCCCCTATCAAGAAGAAATAGTAGAGTTGTTTTATGAAGCATTAAAAGGTATTAGCCCTAAAGCTGCGCAAACGGTGACAAAGAAAAACATCGCTGATTATCTCCGTACGTTTTTTACGATGGAACGGCAACGGGAGTATGTGGACGAAAGTTTGCGCTTTTTCCATCGGCTAAGAAAAGAAAGCGTAAATATCGGAAAGTTAATTGTTGCATTTAACCAATTTAATTTTTTTGTACTAACAACGCTATTAGCTAGAGTAGCGCTATCTCCAAAGCGTTGTATCTCCTTAATGGCTGTATTGCAACGGGCAATCAATATCGAGCAGCAGCTTTTAGTTGAAGTATATACAGAGGCGATGTTAGAGCAAATTGCTGATGGTACTGCCGCACTGATGGAACAAAATACAGAAATTATGTTTGTGAAAGATTTATTGCGCTCGCTCGATGAACAAAACGGAAATATTCAAATGGTGACAGCAGCAACAGAGGAAATTAATTCTTCCGTGTTTGAAGTGGCAAATGCGGCGACCGTGATTGCAGAAAAGACGACGATGGCAGTAGAGCAAGCAGAACAAGGACAAAAAATGATTGCAGAAGCATTTCATGAAATTATTGAAACCGATCAAACGTTTGCGAATATGGTGCGACAATTTGAACATTTGCAGCACCACTTAACCGCCATTGAAAAAGTCATGCAGCTAGTAAACGGGATTGCCGACCAGACGAACTTGCTAGCACTTAATGCTTCCATCGAAGCGGCAAGGGCAGGGGAATACGGAAAAGGCTTTTCCATCGTCGCAGAGGAAATTCGCAAGCTAGCGGATCATACGGTTCAATCGCTCGATGAAATCCGGGAAAATATTGGGGAGCTAAGAGGTATCTCCGATAACGTTTCTTCCGCTATTCATTCCACGTCCACTGTTATTCGTCAAGCGGTAAATCAAGCAGAAGAAGCGTTGCCGATTTTACAAACGATTACACAAGCAATGGGAGATATTCAAGATAGCACAAACACAAATGCAGCTGTTGCCCAAGAACAAGCTGCAGCTGTGGACGAAATATCGAATCGCATGGCAGAGATAGCATCATTGACCGAACACGTAAAGCAGTTGGGAGAAAGAACAGGGAAAACGATTCATGAATTAAGCCAAGCGATTGATCGTTTCCGTTTGCAAACGGTCGAAGGAAACGGGATCAAGCTATCATCCAAGGCGCTACTTTCCTTAGCAAAGGCAGATCATCTATTATGGAAATGGCGTATTTATAATATGTTGATTGGGATTGAACACGTTCGCCCAGATGCGGTTGCCTCCCACCGTCACTGCCGCCTTGGGAAATGGTATTTTGACGAAGAGACGCAAAAATGGCTAAAAGGCATCGCAGCGTTTGACCGTCTAGATATGCCGCATCAAGCGGTGCACGCAGCAGCGAAAAAAGCTGCAGAAGCATATGAGCGCGGAGATATTCGCCAAGCGGAAAATCATTTGCGTGAATTAGAAACAGCATCTGCTGAAGTAGTAGGGTATATCAATGAATTAATAGAAAAAATTGAGCGAGATAGAACGTTTATGAACACTTAATAAAATAATGGTAAAAAATACAAATATAAATCTTATTAACGTTTGTGCTATAATAATATGTGAAAAAATGAATATACGGCAAACTACTCGAAAGGGTAGGGCGCAAAGCTAAAGGGGCTACCTCTATTGAGTTGTTCAATAGACATGCCAGCCAGTTGCCCTTCTTTTTTAAGAAGGTTTCACGGACTTGGATTCACGTGTCGAAAACTGCCTCTTTATCAAGGGCAGTTTTTTTTATGTGAACGAATTCTCTTACACACAGAAAACGGGAGGAGACAGTACATGCAGCTAAGTGTAAGAAAAAAACTAGTGGCGACTTTTTTTGCGGTTTTATTGCTTTTTTCCACTGTTACGGTTATCACGTATAGCCGATTTGGCACGATTGACCACCAATACTCGATGATGACAACAGAAAGTTTTCAACGGGTAAATTTAGTAACGGAGATGCAAAATGCGGTATTAAGAGAGCAAATCGCGGTTCGTGGCTATTTAATTAATGGGAAAGAAGAAAGCTTAACGGCATTTCGGCAAGCAGCAGACGATTTTGCAAAGCATGCAAACGAGTTAATGCAGAGAAAATTTAGCGCGCAATCGCAAGCGATTATCGAACAATTAATCGCAGCAGAAAAAGAGTACCGGCAATTGGCAGAACAAGCCATTGTGTTAAAGCAACAAAACAATATGGCGGAAATTTCACGGCTAATGAAAGAACGAGGGAACGCTATTACCGTTCAAGTGACGGAAGCTGGAGAAAAGGCGCGAGCTGACCAAGCGGCGTACGTCAAAACGGTAAGTGAAACATTGTCGCGGCAAGCAGATGGGATTAAACAAATTACACTGCTTATTAGTGTTTTTTCACTAATTGTGAGTATCGCGGTGGCGCTATACATAAGCAAACGAATTTCTGATCCTGTGGAGCAACTTTCAAAGCAAGCGGAACAAATCGCTAACGGAAATTTAGCTGTTGAAGAGCTTCACGTGAAAAACCGCGACGAAATCGGTCAATTAGCGCACTCGTTTAACGCGATGGTGAAAAATTTGCGAACGCTCATTCACGAAGTAAGTCAAGCGACAGAGCATGTCGCTAGTTCGGCAGAAGAGTTGACAGCGAGCGCGGAACAAGCGAGCGCGGCGACAAACCAAGTGACGATGGCGATTCAAGAAGTGGCGAGCGGCGCAGAGTACCAAGAGAAAAGCACGGAAGAAAGCGCAAAAGCAGCGAATGAAATTGCGGTGTCGATTCAACGAGTGACGGAAACGGCGGCGCTTGTTGCCGAATCAGCGCTTGAGACGAACAAACAAGCAACAGCGGGACACGAATATTTAGGAAAAGTGATTGACCAAATGCATACGATTAACCAATCGACAAACGAAATGAATCACGTCATTAAAGAACTGAATCATAAATCGACGCAAATCGGCCGCATTGTTGATGTCATTGTGACGATTGCTGAACAGACGAATCTTCTCGCATTGAATGCGGCGATTGAGTCAGCAAGGGCAGGGGAGCATGGCCGAGGGTTTGCGGTAGTAGCCGATGAAGTGAGAAAATTAGCCGAACAATCACGGCAATCTGCCAATGAAATTGCCCAGTTAATTGAAGTCATTCAGCAAGATACGCTAGGCGTGGTCGAAATTGTTGCTAAAGGGACAGAGGAGGTGCAGCAAGGAACGAAGCTAATAGAGGAAACCGGTGCGTTTTTCGAGCGCATTTTGCAGTCGGTAGCTCACGTTAGTGCACAAATTCAAGAACTATCCGCTGTCTCAGAAGAAATGGCAGCAAGCGTTCACCAAGTTCACGCCTCGATGGAGGAAGTTGCAACTATTGCGAAACGATTCGGCGAAAGCACAGCTGAAGTCGCCTCTGCTTCTGAAGAGCAGCTAGCGTCTGTCGAGGAAGTGACATCGTCTGCCACAGAATTAGCAAACATGGCAGAACAGCTGCGGCGGGTAGTTGGAACGTTTAAACTATAGGCTCGGCAAACATGCCGAGCCTTATTTTCGATACCGCTCCCCACCATACCGATGCAAATCGTCCACTTTTTTCATCGAATACCACTGCCCGACCGTCAACGACAGCACCATAAACACACTACCAACCGCAAATCCGACTTTGTAATACCCTAAGAAAAAAAGCAAAAAGGAGCTGATGAGTGAAAGAAGCATAATAATCATTAACAACGTTTTCATTTGTTCTTTTCTTTTTCCGTCCATTAGGCAACCTCCATGTGTGAAAAAGATAATTTTATCATAACCAATTAGAAAAACAGCTTCAAGGAGAGTAGATGTGGGGGAGGGAAGGTGAGCCAAAGAGCGGTCACTCTTCCTCGTCTTGAAGTAATAATATGTAAATGCGTGTGAATATGTAGCCCTTTTATTTATTTTTTATGGAAGTAGTCTGACTATGTTCAACTAAGGAAATAATATCTTTGATAATTCGATAAACATGGATTTTTTGCTTTTTATCCAACTTCTTTAACAGAGCAATAATCTCTTTATCAATATCATCCAGTTGTTCTTCGTGCTCATGTACAAGCCAATCGATTGAAACGTTCAATACTTTGCTTACGGGAATGATGACATCTATTCTTGGAGTGACAACCCCGTTAATCACTTTGCTAATTGTACTTTTTGGTTGCCCAGTTTTTTCTATTAAGTCTTTTTGTTTCATATTTAACTCCTTTAGTCGCTTCTTAATTTGTTTACTTAATATTTGCTTCACATCGTTCACGAAAATTCAATCCTTTCAGAAAAGGGTAATATATTATCCTTTTTTGGTTATTTTTTTGTTGAAAAATTCCTAATAAGGAACTATAATCTGAGTTAAGAGGAAAAAATATGTTATAGTGTTTCATTTATATATAAGTTGCAATAAAGAATTTCCACAAGACTGTTTCCGAAGATGGTTTATTCATCTGGCATGTGTATAAAAAAAATCAAGGTGTAAAACAAAATTTCAACTTATATAGATTTAGTTATTTTATTGTTTGTAAGGTAACAATTGAGTAACTGATATTAGCATCCATAAGCTAAGTATGTTTATTTTTCTGTTCAAATCTTCTAAAAGGCGCTCAAATATTTTTCGTATGCAAACGAATTACCTTTTTATGTATTTTTTGACTCTTCACCACAAGTTGTACTTGATTTTTTATAACAAGTTCTATTGATGCCTGTGATGAAGAATCAATAAATTAATGATTTTTTCACATTCTTGCTTAGAAAAGCGTACCACTCGTCAAGTACATGTTATGGTGATGAATCATTTTTCTAGATGTCTACCGGAGTTTTGCTTAATTTTTGATATCATATCCCATTTACATTGATGGAAAATAAGTAAATCCGTAATTTTTGAGTATACTTGTTCAATAAAGCAAATCGCTTGTTAAGTACATAATATAATAACGAAGCATTTTCTTGGTTATAATAGCGAACCATAAATACGAATAAGAAAACATTAACTATATTTTAACATTTTCTTGGAAATCCTTTCATTTTGAATTTTTATAAAAATCATAGGTGTTAAGTACTATATTCAATATATAACAATTCATTTTCAGTTATGTTATAAATCGTTTAATAGGGGATGGCTATGAAAAGTAACATCGCTGTTAGGGATATTATTATCAATCAATTATTTGAAAATGTGTTCCAACCGATTTATTGTTTACCTGACTTGCAATTAGTTGGTTATGAAAGTTTGTTTCGTTGCTCGTTTGTTCAAAATCCTGAAGAACTGTTTTTACGTGCCAATGAACACAGCAATATCTATAATATTAATATTGCTTCTATAGTAAATTCTTTAAAAGAATTTTCCGTGTACTATAAAACTGTTTGTCCATACAATGCGTTTCTATCTTTAAATGTTTACTCGTCCACTATTGAAATGCCTTTCTTTCCACGAGTGTTGGAACAGCTATCTAAAAGTGTTTCTTTATTTGGTCAACAAGTTATTTTGGAAATTAACGAGCCTGAAAAAATAGAGAATCTAGATAAGATGTTTGATAACATCTATCTGCTAAAAGAACTAGGGTTTCTTATCGCTCTTGATGGTGTAGGAAAAAATGACTACTCATTGAAGTTATTAATTGAGGTAGCGCCTCATGTTATAAAAATAGATCAATCGTTTGCTAAAAATTTGGCGAAAGACGACAAAAAACAGCGATATGTCTCATCTATTGTACAGCTTTTTGCAGAAAATACAAAAATCATACTAGAGGGAATTGAAACAGAAGAAGACCTTCGTTTCGCGAAATTATTAGGTGTTCCATACGGACAAGGAGATTACTTAGGAAAGCCCTATAAATTGAATAGTGCAAGTTTTAACTGCTCAGAAAGTATGTAGATTGGTAAATATTTAGCTTTTATTTTTAGTTCGATAGGTCTTTTTTCCTATTTTTTTTTTTTTTTATTTTGATAAAAATGATTCATTTTTACTAATTTGTGTGTTATTATTGAATTGTCTACAGAATTAGACAAAATCAGGCGTGTTGATTAACCATTAAAAACCAGTTGACCTCGCTCTATTCCTAGCTTTTCTGCCGTAGTCGGCAAGCGGT
>NZ_JAILZV010000122.1 GCF_023512315.1 Anoxybacillus sp. | reverse complement strand
TCCCTTTACACAATCTCCTTCATTTTCCTTCAAAAGGAAGCCCGTGATTACTTTTCATAGATTTTTTGACGCTACCTTTTTCTTTTCAACATAATTATACAAAACAATTTTAATTTTTTGAATAATTTTTTAACATAATAAAAGGCGGGAAATGCTCCCGCCCTTGTAGCCATGAATATGAAATTAAAATTGTTTTGGATACGAACCGCCTAATTGTTGTTGCGCCATTGCAACGAGGCGTTTTGTAATTTCTCCTCCGACAGAGCCGTTTGCGCGTGCTGTTGTGTCTGCACCTAGTGTGACACCAAATTCTTGCGCAATTTCGTATTTCATTTGATCAAGTGCTTGTTGTGCACCAGATACTAATAACGAGTTGTTGCGTGCCATGTGTTTTCACCTCCTTGTAGCTATAGAATGTGTGAAAACACATGCGTTCATGCATTTATCATTTTGGTAAATTTTGAGATTAGAACAACTGTTCAAACTCTTTCTCTGCCGTGAATTCTTCATCAATAATAATCGTTTCTGTATTCGCCACCGCTGCTTGAAGAAGCGGTTCTAAATCAATAAAACTTTCATAATGAACCACTTTTTCCCGTTTTGGTCTTGTTTTTGGCGCACTTGGTGTAAAAATGGTACAGCAGTCTTCATATGGAAGGATGGAAATATCCAACGTATCAATTTTTTTGGCAATCGCAATAATTTCTGTTTTATCCATTGACACGAGCGGACGAAGAACCGGCGTTGTCGTGACATCGTTAATCACAAACATGCTTTCTAACGTCTGGCTCGCCACTTGTCCGAGGCTTTCCCCAGTAACAATCGCTAAACCGTTATATTTTTTTCGCAACATATCCGTAATTTTCAACATCATTCGCCGCGATGAAATAAGCGAATAGCCATCGGGAACTTGTTGATGAATCGTCTGTTGAATGTCAGTGAACGGAACGATATGCAAGCGAATTTTCCCACCGAACCGCGTCAGTTTTTTCGCTAAATCCACTACTTTTTGTTTCGCCCGTTCGCTTGTAAACGGCGGGCTAAAAAAGTGAACTGCCTCAATTTCCAATCCGCGCTTCATCGCCAAATACCCAGCAACTGGACTATCAATGCCGCCAGACAGCATCAACATCGCCTTTCCGCTCGTGCCAACCGGAAGCCCCCCTGCTCCTGGAATATCATGGCATGTCACGTATGTACCGTCCTTGCGTACTTCCACGCGCACATCAATGTCCGGTTCATGCACATTAACCGTTAAATGATTCGTATTTCGTAAAATATGGCTGCCAAGTGTATGGTTTAACTCATTACTTCCAATCGGGAATTGCTTATCAATCCGTTTGGCGCTCACTTTAAACGTTTTGCCATCGACTTGTTGCACTGCCGCTAATGCCGTTGTTTTTATTTGCTCGATGTCGTTTTCGCATTTCATCGCCAAGCTAAACGATTGAATGCCAAACACCGTCTGTAATCGTTCCATAATTTCCTCGTGCGGCTCACCATTCAATAAAATGTACATTCTATCGCGCATATATTCAATTTTTATGTTCGGGAATGCTTTTAATTTTTTTTGAATGTTCCGCTTCAACCGCACAACAAAACGGTTGCGATTTTTTCCTTTTGTCGACATTTCTCCATAACGAATTAAAATACGATCATAACGCATACTCTCTACCTCTCTACACCTTGTAGTTTTTGAATCGCTTCCTTCATGGCACGAACGACGACGGGAATCTCCTCTAATGTGTTTTCCCACGATAAACTAATGCGGATGGAGCTCTCCGCTCGCTTCGGCTCAACTCCCATCGCTAGTAATGTTTTGCTCGGTGCTCGTTTTTTCGACGAGCATGCCGACGTCGTGGAAACAAAAATTTGTTGCTTCGCTAATTCATGAACAAACACTTCTGACTTTAAACCGTCAAGCGAAAAGTGAATAATGTGCGGGGCGGAATATTTCACAGGCGTATGAATTTCGATACCGTCAATGTTGCGCAACGCTTCGAACCATCGCTCCTTTAATTCCCATAACCGCTCCGAGTGTCGTTCGTACGCTTCCATCGAAAGACGAAGCGCTTTTGCCATCGCAACAATGGCGGCAACGTTCTCCGTTCCCGACCGAATTTGCCATTCTTGTCCCCCTCCCGCTAAGAGCGGAGAAAGACGAACGCCGTTGCGAACGTATAAAATGCCAGCTCCCCGCAAACTGTGAAATTTATGGGCTGACATCGTACATAAATCAACGTGTGCGTTTTTCATATCGAGTGGAACTTTCGTTACCCCTTGCACATGATCGACATGAAACATTGCTTTTGGATAACGTTGCAATAGCTTGCCGATTTGCTCAATTGGTTGAATCGCTCCGACTTCGTTATTCACATGCATAATCGATACAAGAATGGTATCGTCACGAAGCGCCTGCTTGAGCGTTTCCACCTCCACGAGTCCGTGCGCATTAACCGGTAAATACGTTACCTCAAATCCTAATTCCTCTAATTGCCGACACGGTTCGATTACTGAAGGATGCTCAATGGCTGTTGTAATAATATGTTTTCCTCGTTTTTGATATTGAAAGGCAACACCTTTAATCGCTAAATTGTTCGCTTCCGTCCCGCCCGATGTAAAAATAATTTCATTGGGTTTCACAGACAGAAGCGTTGCCACTTGCTCCCGCGCCTGCATAAGCAATCGTTCTGCTTTTCTGCCTAACTCATGAAGCGACGAGGGGTTGCCAAAATAATTCGTCGCAACCGCCACAAATGAATCCATTACTTCTGGAAACGGCTTTGTCGTTGCGCTGTTATCTAAATAAATCATTACGCTCATCCTCCGCATACATGCTTAACACAAACAACATAATAAAAATAAATTCATTGAACCGCAACCAAAAACGTTTACTGACAGTATTCGCGAAAAAACCGATAAATATCTACATATGTAGGTATTTATCGGTTTATCGTTCATTTTGGTGCTGCTTTTTAAACAGAAAACGAAAAATCGCGTGATGAAGCTTATTGGTCAATCGACACGTTTGTCCTCTTGCAAAAGTTGGCGAACACGCTCAAACGCTCCTGGCTCAATCGCTTCCACCGTTGCGACTGCTTGCTCTAACGCCTGTTCGTATTCATAATGTCGAAAGAGTTGCTCTGCCTCTTCTAGTCCTTCTTTTACCGATGGATACCGGCGGCGGTAGCGGTTGCCGTATTGAATCACTTTTTCGACAAGGTCGGCTTGCTCGACCATGCTGATCGTTTGTTCACTAACACGTTCTACTAACACAGCCGCTGCCGCGAGCGCTTGCTGAACCGCCTCCATGTTAAGCGGCTTCTCGTCAAGGCGTAGAGATACAGTTGTTAGCAGCTCTCTAGCCTCGTCAAGCTGCAATTTATACGTTTCCGGAAGTCCTGGCAACCGGCTTTTTTTCACATACCGAACGGCTTCGGATAGCTGATGGCGCATTTCGCGAAGTTTTTCCCGCGCAGCCAACTCGTCTTTCCGTAACGCTTGCAACATTTCGCGAAACTGTTCGTGCTCTTCTTTTAGCAACTGCATTTGTCCTGCTAATGACTCCAGTTCTTCCTTAATGAGCGAGTGCGCCGTCCGTTCCTCGAGCGCGCGCGCTTGAACGAAGGAAAAGCGTTTCGCCAGCTGCTGTAGTTGTTTTTCAATGTTTCGATATTTTTCGAGATCTTTTGTCGACAATCGGTAGCTTTGTTGCACAAATAGTGTTTCTGCTTCTGTACGCTTCGTTTCCTCGCCTAGCTGTGCTAGCTGATCTTGTAACTGTCCCATTTCCGTATTCACGTATTGATATGCCAACACTTCTTTTTCTAACAAGTCATAAAGCGCATCGATATCTGATTTGATCTCCTCGAGTAGCTGCTTTGCTTCCTCAAGTGCAAGGTTGCGAATCATGTCGAGGCAATGCGGAAGCTTTTCTTGCTGTTCGGCTATTTCCTGTTCAATGTCTAAATGATCAAGAATATACCCTGCCTCTTTCATTTCTTGATAGCCTTCGACAAGCTCGGAAAGCTGCGCTGGAATAGCTGTTTGGCACTCTGTGAGCAACGATGGGATTTCTTGCAGCATGGTAGAAACATTAGTTAGTTGTTGTTTCAACATAAGCACTGCTTCCCTTGCCACTAGATAGTTGCCGTCGTTCGTCAATTCTTCGAATCTTTGAAACCCTTCGTGTATCTCCTCAAGCTTCCGCGCCAAATTCTCCTCCGCTTCGCCAAACGTGTGGCGATAGGCAAGTAGCGTTTTTTTCGTTTCCCGATACAATGTTTTTAACTGCTCGATTTCTGTTCGATTTTGTTCTTCACTGCCAACGAGTTCCTCTAGTTCATGAAGAATTGTCTGAATGTCTTCTTCGATTTTTCGCAACGCCTGCTCGATTTCCCGCAATACCGCTTTGGCTTTCCCGTAACGGTATTTATCAAGAAACTCTTCTACATCAAACAACTTTTCTTCAATCTCCGGAAGTCTGACGGTAACAATGTCGTCCCATTGCTGGCGCCAGCGCTCAAACAACTGCTCGGTTTCCCCCGTCATGTTCAATTGCTTTACTTTTGAAAGTTCTTCTGTGACTTGCCGATTCATAATGGCGATTTTCCACGCTTCTAATCGATCAATTTCACGGTACATCTTCTTTCGATACATATAGTTATATATCATTCCTCCGCTCGCGAGGAGTAACATCGTGATTGCGATTTCCATAAGAAGCCCCCTTGCATCCGAGTTAAATCACATATTTAGAGAAGGCAAAAACATTGACATAATGTTCTTTTAATGTTTTTATGATACCATGTTAACGACATTTTTTGACCAAAATTTTTAATTTTTTTTTACAAAAATCTGCATTTTTTTCAATTATGGAATGAACGGAGGGATTCATTTGCGCGATGGTCATATTCATACCCCGTTTTGTCCGCATGGAAGTAACGATTCACTCGAGCGATACATCGAACGAGCCATCGAACTAGGATATACAGACATTTCGTTTACTGAACATGCACCGCTCCCGTCGACATTTGTCGATCCGACACCTGAACAAGACAGCGCCATGGCGATGGAACAACTTGATTCGTATCTTTCTACACTACAGCGGGTAAAGAAACAGTATCAAGCGGATATCACGATTCGCATCGGACTAGAAGTCGATTTTATTGTCGGGTATGAGGAAGCAACTGCACGTTTTCTCGAACAAGTCGGTCCTGAGTTAGATGATAGCATTTTATCGGTGCATTTTCTTCCGGCAAATGACCAATATTTTTGCTTAGACTACAGCCCTAAGATGTTTCAAGCAATGGTTGAATCATTTGGATCGACGATTCACGCGTATGAAGCATATTACGAAGCGGTTTTGCATGCGGTGCAAGCTGATTTAGGCAAATACAAACCGAAACGTATCGGTCATTTGACACTTGTTCATAAGTTTCAAAAACTATTTCCTTGCCCTGTTTCTATGAACGAACGGATTGTCCACATCCTTGATGAAATGAAAGACCGGCAATATGAATTGGACTATAACGGAGCCGGCGTGCAAAAACCACTTTGTCAAGAGCCGTATCCGCCAGACTGGGTCGTTTATGAGGCACAGAAACGAAAGATCCCACTCGTATATGGTTCCGATGCCCATTGTGCTCGCGATTTGCATCAAGGAAAAGGACAAATGGTTCGCGAGGCGCTTTAATTTATCTAAAAGGAGAGGATTGCTTTGTTTCACCATATCCACTATACCGGCACACGTGAAGAAAATTATGAGCTTGTGATTAAGCAGCTCGAAGCGCTTATTGCTGGGGAACCGAATGTAATCGCCAATTTAGCGAATGCCGCTGCCCTTCTCCAGCAATTTCTTGATGATATTAATTGGGTCGGTTTCTATTTAACCGAAGGGGAAGAACTCGTATTAGGCCCGTTTCAAGGGTTGCCGGCGTGCGTGCGCATTCCGTTCGGAAAAGGCGTGTGCGGAACAGCAGCGAAAAACAAAAGAACAGCGCTCGTTCCAGACGTCCATCAATTTCCAGGACATATCGCTTGCGACGCTGCTTCCCAGTCAGAAATCGTTGTGCCGATGTTAAAAGACGGAAACGTCATCGGCGTGCTCGATATCGATAGCCCAAGCAAAAACCGTTTTGACGAGATCGACCAACAATATTTAGAGAAATTTGTCGACGTGTTAGTTGCGTCGTTGTAACACCCGTGAAAAAAGGAATCCAGCCAAACGGATTCCTTTTATGCTTTGTATTGGTGTTGATAGTCTTTGACGAACACGCAGTTTTTCCCCGACCGCTTTGCCATGTATAGCGCTTCATCTGCTCGTTTAAACAGTTCGGTCGCTTCTTCCCGCCGATTTTTTTTCCAATACGAAACGCCGCATGAAACGGTCACTGGCGGATTCGTTTCTTGGCGTACTTTTGCTGCTAGGCGATTTGCAATGGACACCCCAGTCGTCAGTGGCACTTTCGGCAAATAAATTGCTAGCTCCTCTCCGCCCCAACGCGCCCCGATGTCGTGCTCCCGAATGTTTTGCTTAATAATATTCGCCACTTGCACGATAATATCATCGCCCGTCTGGTGACCGTATGTGTCGTTGATGCTTTTAAAATTGTCGATATCAATTAAAATAAACGTGCCAAACGCATCAACTTCTATCGATTTTTGCAGCTGCTCATCTAAATAATGGCGGGAGTATAGCTTCGTCAAATAGTCAGTAATGACCATGCTCTCCAATTCTTCACGGAGCATCGCATTAGCAAACGCCAATGTCGAATGGTGGATGAGCGACTGCAACAACTTAAACATTTCAAATGTAAAATGGTACGGTTCGCGGTGCAAGACGATGGCCATTCCTTTCAACGCACCGTTTTGCACCATCGGCACTGCCATCACGGAACGATATTGAGGAGCAGATGGGTAGCTTATTTTTGCATCACCTAAAAATACCATATCCCGCTCGGTGCGGAGCCGCTTCGCCACAAACTCGATATACTTTTTCGCCTGGCGCGATTGGAAAAACGGCGTACTTCCAGGCAACAGTTTTTTCTTTTCTTGATCAAATAAGAAAAATCCGATTTCTTCAGCACCAAAGGAGCGTTTAATCTGGCTGACCATAAATTCTAACGCATCTTGCAAACGCAAGTTAGCGTTCAATCGGTGCATCGTCTCATTAATTAGCTGCAAATCCGCCACCAATCGGCGCGATTGCTCATATAGTTTCGCATTTTCAAGCGCGCTACCTGCTGTATTGGCAAGCAACGAAATGAAATTGATTTCACTTTTTGGAAATTCCATAATGTGTGAAGCGATAATTTCAATAACCCCATAAACCCCTTGAGCACCTTTAATTGGAGCATATAAAATGGAACGTTGAAGCGAAAGCGAATCTTCGAGTTGAATTTTCCCTGTCAAAAATGCTTGCATTGCTGCCATATTTTCGTCCGCTTGCTCGAACATTAGCGCTTTTATCGGCAAACGTTCGTGATACGGATGGTCATCGGATAAAAACAAGTAGTACGTAAAAGAAGGATATACTTCTTGCAACGTGTCGATAATTTCTTCTAACACATCTTCGATTTTCATTGATGCATGAATTTTCGCAGTAAAGTGGTGAAGACGTTCGTACCGCTTTTCTTCGCTCAACCCACGCGCAATTTTTTTCAATTTACCGAATAAATACGAGAAATCGGTTGCCATCTGTTCGAGAAACGCCTCGCTCGGACGTTGCCCTTTCGCATATAAAAGCTGCAAAATACCCGAAAATTCTTCGGATTGTTGAAGCAATAGCTGCGCGACCGTGCATTGTTCCGTTTCTTCTATATGTACTCGCTCATGCGGCGAAGATTTTTGTCGTTCTATATCCGGAAACACATTACAAGAATCGGCTTTTGTTGTTACCTCCGGGTAAAACGTTTTCTCAATCGGGTCAAACAAAAACAACGTGACATCTTGTATCATTAATTCCTGTTTTAGCAACAAAAACAGCTGAAGCATCGTTTGCGAAAATTGCTCATAGCCGTCATACGATAATAACCAATCGAAAAACTTTTCCTTAAAAACGGCGTACATTTCTTTTTCATGCACTTTCATCATGTTATTCACCCGTATCTATAGTCTTTATCATTAAAATATACTATGTCATTCGGAAAATAGAAAGTTTTTTTCAAAAAATTACATCTTTTATTATACCACATAGATGGCAAACGCAAAATAAAATGTTGACTTTATTTTGTAAAAATCATATAATAGCGTTTGTGTAAAATATAGCAGCCTTTGTGATCACCTTTATGTGCCCATTTTGTTCCTCACAAGACGAGGTGTATCGTGTAACTCTTAGCTGCTAGAGCGAGGATACATGAAAACAAAATGGCCGTAATTGCTGATTGCGTCTGCTTTTATTTTACCTAAAATAAAAGCGAAGGAGGAGCATTTAATGGCTCGTTACACAGGTCCAACTTGGAAAATTTCTCGCCGTCTTGGCATTTCGTTAAGCGGCACAGGCAAAGAATTACAAAAGCGTCCTTATCCACCAGGGCAACATGGTCCAGGACAACGCAAAAAACTTTCTGAATACGGTTTACAATTACAAGAGAAGCAAAAGCTTCGCCATATGTACGGCGTAAACGAACGTCAATTCCGTAAAACGTTCGAAGAAGCTGGTAAGATGGCTGGTAAACATGGCGAAAACTTCATGATTTTACTTGAATCTCGCCTTGACAACCTTGTTTACCGTTTAGGTCTTGCGCGCACACGTCGCCAAGCTCGCCAATTAGTAAACCATGGCCACATTTTAGTGGATGGAAGCCGTGTAAACATTCCATCTTACCGCGTAAAACCTGGTCAAACGATTGCCGTTCGCGAAAAATCTCGCAACTTGCAAATCATTAAAGAAGCGTTGGAAATCAACAACTTCGTACCAGATTACTTAACATTAGACGCGGAAAAACTAGAAGGAACGTACACTCGTTTCCCTGAGCGTTCTGAATTGCCTGCAGAAATCAACGAAGCGTTAATCGTTGAATTCTACTCTCGTTAATAAGAAAAGAAAAGCGCAAAGCGCCCGCCTATCGGCGAAGAGCGCACAAGCCCCACCGAGGAGGCTCTCGAACCAAGCATGGC
>NZ_JAILZV010000121.1 GCF_023512315.1 Anoxybacillus sp. | reverse complement strand
GATTCGGTTGACTAACAAGGGCGAGACAGTTTGTTTCAAACTGGATCTATGCCCTTTTTTTGTTTCTTACTTGTTTGATTGAAGAAAAGCAGGTAGTAGGGAAGGATGAGAGTGCATGAAAGAGGTAGTGTTAGCAGTAGAAAATCTATCCTTTCAGTATCCAGGTCAACCGAACGAAGCGGTGCGAAATGTGACGTTCCACGTTTGCAAAGGCGATTGGGTAGCGCTCGTTGGGCATAATGGTTCCGGAAAATCGACTGTCGCAAAACTATTAATCGGCTTATTAAAACCGAAACACGGAGAGATTCGCTTGTTTGATACGGTGCTCAACGAAGCTACCGTTTGGCAGCTTCGTAGACGAATGGGCATCGTCTTTCAAAACCCAGACAACCAATTTGTCGGCACGACCGTTGAAGACGATGTAGCATTTGCTCTTGAAAACAATGGCATTCCTCGGGGAGAAATGGTCGAACGTGTCCAAGCGGCTATCCGTCAAGTGGGAATGGAAGAATTTTTGCTCAAAGAACCACATCATTTATCAGGTGGGCAAAAGCAGCGAGTAGCGCTCGCCGGTGTTCTTGCATTGCAGCCGGATCTCATTATTTTAGATGAAGCGACATCTATGCTTGATCCGAAAGGAAAGAAGGAAGTGTTAGAAGCGCTTATCGACCTGCGAAAGAGGCAACCACTCACGATTCTTTCCATTACCCACGATTTAGAAGAAGCGGCGCGGGCAGACAAAATCATTGTCATGAACGAAGGAGAGATAGTTGCCAACGGAACACCATCAGACGTTTTCTCGCTCGGGGAAAAGCTAGCACAATTTCGACTTGACTTACCGTTTGTTTTGAGAATCCAAAAACAGTTGCAAAAGCAAGGAATTCCCTTATCCGTTCACAGCGCAACAATTGAGGAGTTGGTGAATGAACTATGGACATTGTATTTGAACAAGTAGACTATATTTATCATGCCAACTCGCCGTTTGCCCAACGAGCGCTTTATGAAGTGGACTTAGCAATCGAACATGGGACGTTTGTCGCCATTGTCGGCCATACGGGTTCCGGAAAATCGACATTGCTTCAACATTTAAACGGGTTATTAGTGCCGACGAATGGAAAAGTACGCATCGGGGAATATACGTTAACTAACCGGCAAAAACAAAAACAATTAAAGCCGCTGCGCCGCAAAGTAGGTGTTGTGTTTCAGTTTCCAGAACATCAGCTATTTGAAGAAACGGTCGAGAAAGACATTTGTTTTGGCCCGCTTAATTTTGGCGTTTCGGAAGACGTTGCGAAGCAGAAAGCGAAAGAAGCGCTTGCGCTCGTTGGACTTCCGGAGCAATTGCTTTCACAATCTCCTTTTGATTTAAGTGGCGGACAAATGCGCCGTGTAGCAATTGCGGGAATATTGGCGATGGAACCAGACGTTCTCGTATTAGACGAACCAACCGCAGGGTTAGACCCATCTGGTCGGAAAGAGATAATGGAATTGTTCGCCCGTCTTCATCAGGAAAGACAACTAACGACTGTTTTAGTCACGCATAACATGGAAGACGCCGCGAAATATGCAGATTATGTAGTAGTGATGCGTCAAGGAACCGTTTGGAAAACAGGCACGCCAGAAGCCATTTTTCATGATGTAGACGCATTGTTACAAATTGGATTGAATGTACCGGAAACCGTACTATTGAAGCGAAAGTTCGAAGAAAAAATTGGGCGAGAAATCCCATCTCCATGTTTAACGGAAGAGCAGTTGATTGACGGAATAAAAGCGTTATTTTTTGGAGGGCGTCTATCATGAACGTCATCATCGGAAGATACGTACCAAGCAATTCTGTCATTCATCGCATGGATCCGCGCGCGAAACTGCTTGCGATGCTTATTTATGCTGCTAGCGTCTTTTTGGCGAACAATGGCGTTACGTATGCAATGTTGACGGCGTTTTTACTTATTCTCCTTCTTTTATTGCGAGTGCCATTTTCGTTTATTCTAAAAGGGCTGCGTCCGGTGCTTTGGATTGTGCTATTTACATTTTTGTTGCACGCTTTTTTGACGAAAGAAGGTGCAGCACTGTATCAGATAGGGGAACTCGCGATATATGAAGGCGGGTTACAAAAAGGGGTATTTATTTCGCTTCGATTTCTTTTGTTAATTGCCATGACGACGTGGTTAACCATTTCAACGACGCCGGTAGAAGTGACCGATGCGGTAGAAAGTTTATTTGGTCCGTTAAAACGATTCCGTGTTCCAGTACATGAATTGGCGCTCATGATGTCGATTTCGCTTCGTTTTATTCCGACATTAATGGAAGAAACAGAAAAGATAATGAAGGCACAGGCAGCGCGAGGCGTTGATTTTTATGGCGGGTCGTTCGGGGAACGAATAAAGGCGATGACGGCGTTGCTTATCCCATTATTCATTCATGCTTTTCAACGAGCGGAAGAACTGGCAACCGCAATGGAAGCGCGCGGATATCGCGGCGGCGAAGGACGAACGAAATATCGATTGTTAACATGGGGTTGGATCGATACATGTTTGCTTGCTTCTACTATTGGGATAACGATTCTTTTATTTTTATTCCGAACGTAATGGGGAATGGACGATGAGAAGATGGAAATGTACGATTGCTTATGATGGAACGCATTTTGCCGGCTATCAAATTCAGCCGAAGAAACGAACTGTGCAAGGGGAGCTCGAGCGAGTATTAGCGACGATGCATAAAGAAACCGTTCGTGTCACCGCTTCCGGAAGAACAGATGCTGGGGTACATGCGTATGGACAAGTCATCCATTTTGATTCTCCCTTATCGCTTTCGTCCGACGGATGGAAAAAAGCGTTAAATGCGATGTTGCCAGATGACGTAACGGTGCGAGAAGTGGAACAAGTCGACGACTCTTTCCATGCCCGTTATAGCGTGAGCGCGAAGGAGTATCGATATAAAATTAGGACGGCAGAAGAAAGAGATGTATTTTCCCGTCATTATGCGTATCATTTTCCTTATCCGTTGGATACGGAAGCGATGAAGCAGGCGCTAGCGTTTGTGAAAGGAACCCATGATTTTACCAGTTTTTGCTCAGCAAAAACAGATATAGAAAACCGTGTGCGGACGATTTATGAAGCAACTCTTTGTGCGACAGATAACGGTCTGGAGTTTCGTTGGATTGGCAACGGATTTTTATATAATATGGTGCGAATTCTTGTTGGAACGATGCTAGAAGTCGGGCAGGGGAAAAGAAGTCCTGCTTCCATGCCAACGATTTTGGCAGGAAAAGACCGGCGACTAGCAGGAAAGACAGCTCCAGCGCACGGACTTTACTTATGGAAAGTCGTTTATGACAACTAATCCTGGTGTAACATTTTCTTGACATTGGTAGCGGAAAGAGATATTATATCATATGGTATGTATTTTAAACCCACGATTAGCCCCGGAAAATAATCGTGTTGAAATAAATAGAAACGTTTCGTTCATTTTTTATTTTAGGAGGGAAAAAAATGCGTACAACTTATATGGCGAAGCCAAATGAAGTAGAACGTAAATGGTACGTTGTTGACGCTGAAGGAAAAACACTAGGGCGTCTTGCGAGTGAAGTAGCGGCAATTTTACGCGGCAAACATAAACCAACTTATACACCACATGTGGACACTGGTGACCATGTCATCATCATCAACGCGGAAAAAGTTGAGTTAACAGGCAAAAAGTTAACGGACAAATTATACTATCGCCACAGCTTACATCCAGGTGGACTAAAAGTAAGAACGGCGCTTGAAATGCGCACAAACTACCCAGAACAAATGCTTGAACGAGCAATCCGTGGCATGTTGCCAAAAGGTCGTCTTGGCCGTCAAATGTTCAAAAAGCTGCATGTTTACCGTGGAAGCGAACATCCACATCAAGCACAAAAACCAGAAGTTTATGAACTTCGCGGATAATTAAGGAGGGTATTATTTTGGCACAGGTACAATATTACGGCACAGGTCGTCGCAAAAGTTCTGTTGCACGTGTACGCTTAGTTCCTGGTGACGGGCGCATCGTTATCAATAATCGTGACATTCAAGAGTACATTCCATCTCAAGCGTTAATCGAAGTAGTAAAACAACCGCTTGTATTAACAGAAACATTAGGAAGCTACGACGTATTAGTCAACGTTCATGGCGGTGGCTTCTCTGGTCAAGCTGGCGCTATTCGCCACGGCATTGCACGCGCATTGCTAGAAGTAGATCCAGAATATCGTCAAACGTTGAAACGCGCAGGCTTATTAACTCGCGATGCTCGCATGAAAGAACGTAAAAAATACGGTCTTAAAGGCGCACGTCGCGCACCACAATTCTCTAAACGTTAACATGGTACGGAAAATCCCGGCTGTTATGGCTGGGATTTTTTATTTTTTAGCACGCATGTTTGGAAAGAAACGTAAGAAACTACATTCCAAAGGAGCGTGAAAACAAATGAATGTGATCACATCTTTTAAAGAAAAGAAGCGGGAAAAAGAAATGAAATATGAACGAAAGCTATTGCGGGAACTGTCATTAGACAAGCTGCAACGAAAAGCGAGTGAAACCTTTCGTTTCTTTTATCCGCATGACCAATTACCAGCTATTGTCGAAGATGGCTGCATCGATATGGCGATTGAAGCATACTTGCTCGGGGCTAGCTATAGTCGATTTGGGTATTATGGGGAGTCGATGGAGAGAGTAAAAGCACGTTCTGCCAAGCAAGAACAATATTTAGCCGATGCGCTATTCGAGTTCTTTTGTTTTTTCGGCAGTCGCCACGAAACGGATGCGGAAATGTTGCACGATGCATGTGAACTCTACATCTCTTATTGGTGGCTGGAAGGGTTTGAAACAGGAAAAAAGCGGTGGCGGCTGAAACTACATTAAAAGTTCTATTTTCTTCTCTTGTCCCATATAACATAAATAACGGGGAACGCAGGAGGAGAAACGATGAAAATAAAACTATGGGGCATCTTTATCAGCGCTGCTTTGCTCATTGTTTTTTTTCAATATATGATTGTTAGTACAAGCTCCACGAAATCGTGGAACCTTCCGCTTTCAGGGAGGATTATTATTTTAGATCCAGGGCATGGGGGACCGGATGGGGGAGCTGTAGGAGATGAGGTGTTAGAAAAAGAAATAACGCTTCGGGTGGCGATGAAGCTGCGTGATTATTTGCAACAACAAGGAGCACTTGTTTTATTGACGCGTGAAGATGATTACGACTTAGCCGAGAAGGACACGAAAGGATATAGCCGTCGCAAAGTCGAAGATCTGAAAAGGCGTGTGCAACTAATTAATCAATCCGAGGCGGACTTATTTATTAGCATTCATTTAAACGCTATCCCCTCCCCAAGATGGAGAGGAGCGCAGACATTTTATTATGGATCTTTAATTGAAAATGAACGGTTAGCGAAATTTATCCAAGCGGAATTGCGGCGAAATTTAGAAAACACCGATCGTTCAGCAAAAGTCATTAATACGGTCTATCTATTGAAATATGCGAAAAAACCAGGTGCGTTAGTCGAAGTCGGTTTTTTATCCAATCCAGAAGAACGGGAATTGCTTGCTTCTGACCGCTATCAAACGAAGCTTGCTGCGTCTATTTATAAAGGGATACTTCGCTATTTTTCCGATGAAACAAGTTTACCGGAATGATATCCCGCTTAGTCAAACTAAAGAGCAAGTGTGATTGTCCGCATTCGCGATTAGTGGCCATATGTGGTATAGTAAAATTATGAAAATGATTACATAAAGGGATTGGTGAGAAACGATGTTGACGGAAAGAGACGTGCAGGCACTGTTGGAAACCATGCAAGACCCATTCTTACATAAACCGTTCAAAGAAACAAACGCCATTCAAGAAATTAAAGTTAAAGAAGAAAAAGGACATGTAAGCGTAAAAATTGCGCTTGCCAAAACAGGAACGGCCGAACAACTGCAAGTTCAGACGGCGGTCGTCCAAACGTTAAAAAATGCCGGAGCAACGTCGGTCGGCTTACGGTTTGCGCAGTTGCCAGACGAGGAAATCGCGAAACACCGTGGGGAAGAAAAACAGACGACCTACATTGCAATCGCTAGCGGCAAAGGTGGCGTTGGAAAATCGACCGTTTCCGTGAACCTTGCTGTTTCACTTGCCCGTCTTGGCAAAAAAGTAGGACTAGTCGATGCTGATATATACGGCTTTAGCATTCCGGATATGATGGGCATCGTGGAACGTCCGGTAGTACGCGGGGAAAAAATCATTCCGGTTGAACGATTTGGCGTAAAAGTAATTTCGATGGGCTTTTTTGTCGAAGATAATGCGCCGGTCATTTGGCGCGGTCCGATGCTAGGGAAAATGTTGAATAACTTTTTCAAAGAGGTAGAGTGGGGCGAACTTGATTATTTATTGCTAGATCTCCCGCCAGGAACAGGGGACGTCGCGTTAGATGTTCATACGATGCTTCCTTCCTGTAAAGAAATTATTGTCACCACCCCACATCCAACGGCAGCGTTTGTTGCGGCGCGTGCAGGAGCGATGGCTCTTCGTACCGAGCACGAAGTCATCGGAGTCATTGAAAACATGTCGTATTTTGAAAGCAAGCTGACAGGGGAAAAAGAATATGTGTTTGGGAAAGGCGGCGGTGAGAAGTTAGCAAAAGAGTTGCAAACCGAACTGCTAGGACAATTACCGCTCCAACAGCCTGACTGGAACGACGACGATTTTGCCCCGTCGGTATATGGAGAAGACCATCCAGTTGGAAAAATATATATGAACATTGCTCGCAAAATTGTGGAGAAATGTTAAATAAAAATGGTGTCCTTGCTCGGACACCATTTTTATTGCGCTAGGGAAAAGAGCATCATTGGCTTCCTCCTTGTTGCCCTCCTCCTTCTCCTCCTCCGCTTTGTTTTTTCGTGCTTTGCATATTCTCCGCTGCTTTAATTAAAAGATCTTGAATTTTTGCTTTAAACAATGGGCTATCAAACGTTTCTGTCATTACTTTTTGAAGATGGCCGCGGAACTCTTTGCTTTTTAGAACAGTAAGTGATGCTTTTTCCATTTCCGGACTTTTTAATATATCCATCATCATCCCTTGATACTCAGGGTCTTTCATCAACGCTTTAATCGTTTTTTCTTGTTCTGTTTTTAAGCTTTTCGCAAAGCTCTCTGCGAATTTTGGATCTTCAAACGCCTTTTTCCAAAATTCCATTCCTTTTTTCGATGTTAACACTTGCTCGATTGTTTGTTTGACGACCGTTTGATCCATAATGAGCTGCTGTTTTACCTTATCTTCAGTCATCACATCTTGAATCGCTTTTTTTCCTTCATCTGTTTTTAAAATATCGACAACCATTTTTTTGATTTGGTCGTAGTCCGGTGGAGCAGGACTGCTTTCTTGTGGAGCACAAGAGCTAAGCATGACAAAGATCAATAAGAGGAGCAGTGCCCAATTTCTCATATATTTAAGCTCCTTTCTGCAAATGTTCCTTATCCTTAATATGAATTTCCGGCAAAAAAATATACGCTTGTCTGAGGAATACGCTAGCGTTTTTAAAAATGGATTGATAAAATTTTAAAGGAATAATGAATAATGGAGGTTGCAAGGGTGAACATCCGTAAATGGGTTCGATTATTTTTTACGACATTAGCAATCGGTGGGATGACAACCGCTATTACAGGAATGGTGACAGGATGGGAGAAATACGCAAAGCTTTTAACCCACGGGAATATCGGGGAATTTTTCGCAGTGTTTGCGTGGTTTATTGGGTTTGGCTTCATTTTTAGTGTCATTAGCCAAATGGGCTTTTTTGCTTATTTGACGGTGCATCGGTTTGGACTTGGAATTTTTCGCTCCGTTTCCCTTTGGAATTCCGTTCAGCTTGTCCTCATTTCATTCGTGTTGTTTGATTTAGTGTATTTTCGCTATGAAGCGTTTGCGAAAACAGGGGAATCGATTGTAAGTTATGTACTAGTGGCATTATTTATTTTATTTGTCGGGCTCGTAGTAGCCTTTATCAAGAAAAACGCAACGAATAAAGAAGCATTCGTCCCCGCTTTATTCTTTATGACAGTCGTGACGGTCATTGAATGGTTTCCGGCATTAAGGATTAACGATGAAAACTGGCTTTATTTAATGCTTATCCCGTTAGTAGTATGCAATGCGTACCAGCTTCTTATTCTCCATAAATTGACAGGGCAAAATAAAGAGAGCTCTCTTTGAAGAGAGCCCTCTCCTGTTAATTAATTTCTTTATTAGAGGTTTCCCCATTCTCGATTAGCTGAGAAATGCTCACATTTTTATAGCCGTTGTCCTTCATCGCCTGAATAATTGGCGGCAGCGCTTTGGCGGTTTGTTTCGCGGAATCTGAGGCATGCAACAACACAATGTCGCCTGCTTCCAGCTCTTGAACGACGTTATTAATAATGCTATCCACTCCCGGGTTTAACCAGTCTTTTGAATCCACACTCCAATGAACAACCGTATAACCTAACGAGTCAGCGATTTTTAAAACATTTGTATTAAAATTTCCGCCTGGAGGGCGAAGCAATGTCACACGTTTAATGCCGAGCGTATCAAACACCTTCTCTGCTTGCATCAAATCTCGTCTTATTTTCGCATCTTCTAGTTGCGTATAGTCAGTAAAATTGTATCCCATGTTGCCGATCTCATGCCCGTCCTCTTTGATTCGCTTGACGATTTGTGGGTGTCGTTCAGCCCATGAAGCAGATAGAAAGAACGTGGCGTTTTTAATGCCGTTTTTCTTTAGAACCTCAAGAATTGGCAAGGCATTTTCGTCTCCCCAGCTAATATCGAATGTTAAGGCGACTTCATGTTTACTTTTTTCTGCTTTATAAATTGCTTTTGGGCCGCTTGGTGTGGAGAAGGTAGGCTGATATACTTTTTGTACATATAAAATGAAAGCAGTAAAAAATGCTGCAAATACAATAATAAGCCCTTTTTTCAAAGAACGGCCGTTCAAAGCATAGAAAAAACGCAATATGGCTACCCCCTTTGTCCGATAAGTATGTTTATGACCATCTTATGCTTGTCAAATAGAATTATGAAGCATATTTTTGTCCGCTGATTTCCGGATTTGCTAAAAAATAAATCTAAAGATGTTGACAAAAAAATAGACCGATGTTATATTAATAAACGTCGTCGGGAAAGTTAAAATAAAATTAGTGTTGACAAGCTAATGCTCGTCATGCTAGTATAAAAAAGCCGTCGATAAGACAAAATGTTCTTTGAAAACTGAACAAAACGAAGCGTCAATAAGAAAAGCGGAGGACGCCCGCTTATCGACGAAACGCGCTG
>NZ_JAILZV010000120.1 GCF_023512315.1 Anoxybacillus sp. | reverse complement strand
TGGTACTAGTATAGACAAGGGGAGCGAGAATAAACCAGAGTTCGTAAACTTTTTCTATGTAACGGTTGAATAGTTACTACCCAATACCTGGAATCAATATATTTTTCACTTTCTTTTCAAGGAAAAAGTCTTTTGCTAAGATTGCAGACTCTGAAGGTTCAAATCCCCACATCGTTTGTTTTTCGACAAAGCTGGATTCCCAGAACTCTTTCATATTCATAAATTCCCTCTTCCTTCCTTCCTACTCTCCGTCATTTGTTTCCAAACGGATCCTTTCGCTTCTTCGCCACCTTCGATTCGTTCAATTGCCATTTTTACTTGCATGCTTACTTCAAATTCCGGGTCGTTTTCGGCTGCTTTTAACGCAGGCAGAACGGATTCATCGCCATTTTCATATAAAAACATCGCGGCACGCCAGCGAACGAGCTTACTTGCATCGTTTAGCGCTTCAACCATCACAGGAATGGCCTCCACGTCACCAATATCAGACAAACAGTCACCGGCTGTACGGCGCACAGAAACGGCTGGATCCTTTAGCGCTTCATATAAATACGGAAGTACGCTTTTGCCGCCAATCATTCCTAAATACGCGGTCGCTAAGCGACGAATGGCGACTTTTTCGTCTTTTAACGCCTTTGCCAACACCGGCAAATCTTTTTCCGTTGGCTCTATCATTTGTTCCAACGCCGCATATCGTTTCGTCCAGTCCGGATCCTCTAGCATTTGTTCTGTCACTTGAAAACTCGTTCGTTTTTGCGTTTTCACCTGCTCACCTTGTTTAAACATGTGCACGAATCGCTCGAGCCGTTCGGGTGGATAAGCGGCAGATAACTCCTCGACTATTTCAGCACCGATTTCTTCAAACGTTCCGTATCGAACGCCTTTTTCCACCCATTTTCGTTCCATGACAATATTCCCCGCGTGTTTTTGCGCTTCTAACACCGCATCGACAAACGGCTTTGGCAAGCCAACACGTCTCTCTTCGTGACCGTCCGTTAACTTCACTTGCATCGGCAAGCCATACAACATTTGCACATACACTTTCACTTCGCCAAAATGATCGTTGCGTACGGGCTCATTATCTTGGAGTTCCTCCACCTGCTCGCCAAATACTTCGCGCACCTTCGTTAAAATCGGTTTCCAGTCATATTTCGCATGCCGTTCAACAGCTAAAAAATCAGCGACATGATAAATGCCTTTCACGCCTTCAATTTTCAATAACTGTTGAATGATTTCGGGAGCCTGTTCCGCTTGCGTTGGCTTATAGTTATAACTCGTCCCAAATGGAAGCTCTTCATCAAGCAACACTTTCATTGTATTTGGACTTGGCGTTGGTTCAATCGATTGAATTTTCATTTGTTTCTCTCCTATCCTCTACAAAAAATACCTCGTAACTTCATTAAAAAGGAAGAAACAAAGAAAAGCAAAAGTTTCGCTCAATAAACAGAAAAAGAGCGTATCTTATGTCTAAAAATCACCTCCGTCCATCTCGAGAAGATGATTATTGCGACATGTTACCTTTTCCGCACATGTTCCACTTTCTTCTGCTAGTGGCTGCCATGACGATTTCCACAAATGATTTGTTTAAGGCATAGTCGACAAATGATACAAACGCGGCGATTTCACCAAGCACACTCGATAAGAGCATTTAACAGCCCCTAAAGCAAAAACAGGCGGTGCGAATATGCACCGCCTTAGAACTACTTTCTAATCCCGCTCTCAATGCTTTTCCCACTCATCTAAAAAGGCAGGGAGGCTCTGTTGATAAAATTTCAAACGAGAGACGATATCACTTCAACCGCTCAATCTCTTCCGGTGACAACTCCGTCAGTTCATGAATTGTCTGTACATCGTAGCCTTTCTCTAGCATCTTTTTCGCAATCTGGCGTTTTTCTTGTTGAAGACCTTGTTGTAGTCCTTGTTGTAACCCTCGTTCCACGCCTTCTTTCAAACCCTTCTCTAGCGCTTTTTTCTCATATGAAATGATTAAATCCAACACTTGTTCTTTTTCTTTCGTTTCCATTTCATTCACCTCGTTTCGCAATTGTTGTTCTTCTTCATCCGACAGCCTAACATATGTTTCAAAAAAGCCGATTAACAATCGCTGCTTTGCTTCGTCTAATTCCATCCGTACGATCATGCGTAAAAACTGTTTTTTCAGTTCTACCCGTTCACTTTCAGTATACCCCATTTTGCTTAACAGCGCAGCGGTGATTGGGTTGTCGTGGCGAATGTAATCTCGCCAGTTTTGTTGGCGCAACTCCACAGTAAGAAATCGGAATTGAAGTACATCGAAAAACGGAAATTGGAGTGTAAACGAGGAAGGCTCATTGCGAAGAGAATCGTAGCTAAATACCGCAATCGGCAACATGCGCTTTCGGTATTTTTCAAACAAGCGGCTAAAGTAAATAAACATTCGTTCGGGAAACGATGGCTGCACGTAGCTTTGGTTTTCGATATGGACGATAATAAGGCTATCCTCCCCTTTCAATTTCGTTTCGACAAGCAAATCGACGCGATACTTCTCCCCCGCCGTCACATCGGTGAACAATTCTTCCGACAAAAACGACACGTGCTGAAAGTCAATATGCTCATGCACATGCGGGAAAAAAAGAAGAAGAAACTCTTCAAAAAACGTCGTAATCAACTCTTTAAACAACCGATCATGGTCAACTGCCATATATGCACCTCGCTTTCTGTTTTGTTGCATATGTTCGACAGCAAAAACAACATTCCTGCTTTGGAAATGGAAAAGCAGAGAGAAAAACTATCATTCTCTGCTTCTATAAATCGCGGCATGCTTCGGGGCGTGACAGGCACCGTATCAGACGATATAATTGTAATAGCATGGAAATAAAAGGACGGTGATAAGATGGAACAAATCATTGTGGAAACATTAAAGAATGCGGTCTCCCCTTCCGTCATTTATTTGTTCGGATCAGCAGCAACAGGACACATTCGCCACGATAGCGACATTGATATTGCTTTTTTGAGCGATGAACGAGCATTAGACCACTATGAACGCTTTATGCTCGCGCAACAATTGGCAGAGCGATTACAGCGAGACGTCGATCTCATCGATTTAAAAGAAGCAAGCACCGTTTTTCAAGCACAAATCGTCAGTAGCGGTAAGGCCATCTATTGTGCAGACGAACAAAAAAAGGCAGAATATGAATGGCTAGTGCTGAAAATGTATGCAAAACTAAACGAGGAACGAGCGGAAATTTTGCGAAACATTGTGGAAAGTGGGTCGGTTTATGATTCATGATGTCATCCTAAATAAAATAAGTGTCATCGAACGGTGTCTGAAACGTATTCATGAAGAATATGAAAACAACCCAAACCATTTGGAGAATTACACAAAGCAAGATTCCATTGTCCTCAATCTCCAACGAGCGTGTGAAGCAAGCATTGACTTAGCGATGCACGTCGTTGCACAAAAAAAGCTGGGACTTCCACAAACAAGCCGAGACGCTTTCACTCTTTTAGAACAACACGGCATCCTCTCTTCATCCTTGTCACAGAAAATGAAAGCGATGGTCGGATTTCGCAATATCGCTGTGCATGACTACCAAGAACTAAACTTGACGATTTTACAAAAAATACTCGACAACCATTTAACAGACTTCACCGAGTTTACGAAAGCAATTGTTGAGCAAAAATAGGCGGTGCGAGTATGCACCGCCTTAGCAACCACTTTCTAATCCTGCTCTCAATGCTTTTCCCACTCATCTAAAAAGAAGAAAGACGCTGTTGATGCAGAGTGATGAAAACTCAAACAAGAGATGACATCACTTCAACCCCTCAATCTCTTCCCTAGACAACTCCGTCAGTTCATGAATTGTCTGTACGTCGTACCCTTTTTCCAGCATCTTTTTCGCAATGTGGCGCTTTTCTTGTTGTAGTCCTTCTTTCAAGCCTTTTTCTAGCGCTTTTTTCTCATATGAAATGATTAAATCCAACACTTGTTCTTTTTCTTTCGTTTCCATTTCATTCACCTCGCTTCGCAATTGTTGTTCTTACTCATCCGATAGTTTCACATATGTTTTTTGAGCGTGACAGGCACCGTACCTAACCGCATATATGCACCTCGCTTTCTGTTTTGTTGCATATTTTCCGACAGCAAAAACAGCATTCCTGCTTCGGAAATGAAAAAACAGAGAGCCACCCAACGACTCTCTGTCTCTATCAAACTTCGACAATCTTCGGGGCGTGACAGGCACCGTACAATAGATGTTTTTTGCATATTTACTGCTTAATGCCTATAACACGAATTCGCTTATAATCTGCGAACCAACGATTCTCTTGAAATAAAATATTTCTTAAGCTGTTTTCGACATTCACGACGATTTCCTCTTTTATTTTTTCGTCAACACCTTCGAACATAGAAACGGCAAACATATGAAGCCAATTCACTAACCCACGCTCTCCTTCCAACGGAGTCGGACGGTCAAAGTGTTGCGCAAAAACAACCCGAAAACCGACTTCTTCCATCAGCGTTGCATACTCACCAATACTTGGGAAATACCATGGAATTTTCTCTTCAACGTTGTCTACTTCGAAGGCTTTCAATTGTTTAATCAATTCGTCTACGATCAACTGAACATTCCCTTTACCTCCAAACTCTGCAACAAATCGACCGTTTCGTTTTAACGCGAGATACATACAAGATAAAGCCTCTTTCGGTTGTTTGACCCAATGTAACACTGCGTTAGAAAAAATAGCATCAAATGCATTTTCATAAGAAAGATGTACAACATTTTGCAATTCAAAAGCGATAAAAGGATATTTCTTTTTTGCTTGATTAATCATCTTTTCTGACTGATCAATCCCAGTAACGTTTACACCTCGTTCATACAGTTTATAAGCTAAATCTCCTGTCCCACAACCGACATCAAGAATCGCTTCCCCTTGTTTCGGCGCAAGCAACTCCACTAAATCTTCCCCATACTTTGAAACAAACGAATGCTTCTCGTCGTACAATTCAGTATTCCAATGATCTCTACTCATGTTCATTCCCTCTTTCCTGAGTATATTGCATTGTGTCATTAGGTGTAACAAACCTAACCTTTTACTCCCCTAATGATCGCCGCATTTCCTAAACACTGTTTTATCAACAACAATCGCGGTAATTTTATTGCTTTGTCAAGCTTCACTATTTCAACTTCTGAAACATTTAGCTGCTGAATTAACTCCTTCAAATTACCAAATCGATGTTTGTCATAAAACAAATCCATAAAGACGAATTCTCCACCTTTTTTGAGAACTCTTAAAGCTTCCTTCAAAAGCCTTGCTTTATCTCGTTCATCCCTCACTTCATGGAAAGTCAAGCAACTGACCACCATATCAAATTCGCCATCAGCGAATGGGAGTTTAGACGCACTGCCTTGTATAAATTTCACCTTGTCTGCTACTCCCTCAATGCTTGCATTACTTTCACACAGCTGCGGAGAATATCCTCCCCAATCACTTCCCCAATAGTCGATCCCAATTGCTTCAACTTTTGGTAGAGCTTTAGCGGCTTTTATGATAAGCGACCCACTTCCTGTTCCAATGTCAAGTAATTTTCCACTGCGTTTAGTAATATAACTAACAATTATGTCATGTATTTTAGATTGGTAGTTTCCACCAAATGATGAAAATTGATAGTACGTATAAAGCAAAACGAACAGGATGTAGATAAACGGGATTAATATTACCGCAGAAACTATGCGAACAATAAGGTTAATGGGCAATAAAGAAAACAAAAGCAACACCGTTACAATACAAGCAAACATCACTATTCTATTCCTACGTATCCACGTGCTGTATTTCGCTTTAGCCATAAAACGAACGCTCCTTTCAATCCCACTCGTTCACTTTCAATATTACCACATTTTTCATAACAACGCAGCGGCGACTTGGTTATCATGACAAATGTAATTCTACCAGTTTTGTTTGCGTAACTCAGCAATAAGAAATCGGAATGAAAGCACATCGAAAAACGGTAACGCAATCGGCAACAGCATTCTTAGTATTTTTCCTCGAAAATAGTGACGTTCCTACTGCGGAAATGGAAAAACAGAGGGGCTATCTCACTCTCTGTTTCGATGATGAAGCGTAAAATGTGCTAGAGAGTTTGTCATAACAAAGAAATAACTCCCATACATATAAAATGTTCATGTACAACGAGGGAGGAATCATCATGAAAAGACAAGCGAAAGTAATCAGTGTAATTAACTGGAAAGGTGGGGTTGGAAAAACGACGATCACTCATCATTTAGCTGCAGGGTTGCAGCATATATCCGCTGATGAGCTCGAGGGTTTTCTCGGTCACCCTTCGTTACCAAAAGTGTTACTAGTTGATGCTGATGCTCAATGTAATCTGTCTATTTCATGTTTAACCCCAGGGCGATTTGCAGAGATGGTGTACGATAGCCCGACACCGATTGGAACACTGAAAGAATTGTTTGAACAGTTTTTACCAAACGAACAACCTACTATTAATGTTGAGCAATACATCCTAAAAGCATGCGTGCAAAGCGGAAATGGCGAAGTATATGACCACATTGATTTATTACCGTCCCACGAAGACCTCATTTATACTGATATGAACATCGCTGTTTATTCACGTCCGAACTTTGATCAAAAGCTCATCGGAGCAGACATTTACAAGTTTCAAATTTTGAACAACATCTTAAATTCGGTAAAAAATCAATACGATTTTATTTTGATTGATTGTCCACCAAATTTGAACTATGTAACGCAAAACGCCCTTTATGCAAGCGATTTTTACTTGATTCCAACCATCCCGGATCGCCTGTCGTCATACGGCCTCTCTTCCATTACCCACAAAGTTCGCAGCTTAAACGACTCATTCCGTTCTGCTGCCAAAATGTACAAAGAAACAAAGCTCATTGGCATCGTGTTGAACCAAATTCGTGAATACGGAGGCAAGCCGAAAGATACACAAGACAATATCATTAGTATGTTGAAAGAACTATTCCCGACAGATATTTTCGAACACTATTTAACGTATGGAGACGGCATTTCGAGAGCATCGGCTCATAGTTGTCCAGTGTTTGCCTTTCCACATGCAAATTACACAAAACAAATTAATGGCGTGATAAATATTACACGTGAATTTTTAAATAAGCTAGCCGATGGAGTGGTAGTATGAAAGTACAAACAGCAATCGATACTTTAGAAAAAGTGCTGGCGATTTTAAAGCAGTATGAATCGGTCACCGTTGACGAGATGTTGACAGATTTATCCGTAAAACTCTCGAGCGCTCGTACGAACAAATCAGCGCAGCAAGCGAAAGCAGACGACATACCAGACTACACAGCTGTTATCCAAAAAGTAAAAACGATGAACAAAGAAGAAGCCATTTCATTTTTGTCTCGCTTCAAAAAAGACGATATTATCGCCATCGGGCAGCAAATGAACATTAGATTGAAAGGAAAAGACCAGAAGAAAATTTTAATCGAGACGATTATTAACCATTACGGTTTTATTCATTTGCATACGCAGAGGGGGAAAAAAGAAAACGCGCATGAAACGCTTCTCAAAACAAAATGAAGACTATGCATAAACACGAACGAGGATGTTTTATCAGCATCTTTTCTAATAGCCGCGAGGAAACCTCTCGCAATAAAAAACCTATCCAAATGGCTGATCAAATTGATGACGTCACTAGGGAAGATACGGGGCTGGCGGATGACATAAGAAGAAAAGAGAGAGCGGATCATACAAGCTGAAGCACTAGGGACTCTTGTTACAGCTGCGGCTCTTATACAGCGACACAACCCGATTAACGACATTCGTGACTCCATCAAGTCCGCTTCTTCTTTCGACAGCGAGAACCAAACCTAATCGTATAGCAGGTGTTTTGGCATACTATGCGTACGGAACGATTGTAATTTCAAAATGTGAAGGCACATTTCCTACAATAAAAAGCAAAGAGAGTCAAAAATCGCAGAGAAGTACACGCGCTATGACTCTCTATTTCTACAAATCTCGGCAATCCTCGGGGCGTGACAGGCACGCAACCAAATGATATCACTTCAGCTTCTCAATTTCTTCCACAGACAACTCCGTCAGTTCATGGATCGTCTGTACATCGTAGCCTTTCTCCAGCATCTTTTTCGCAATATGGCGTTTTTCTTGTTGCAGGCCTTGTTGTAAGCCTTTTTCCAATCCTTCTTTCAGTCCTTCTTCCCGACTTCCGCGAATGTTCGATAGTTGGTCAAGGAGCCATTTCAACCGCATTTCGTATGCATAGCGGTTTTCCGGATCCACACTCAAACTTTGCCATTCTTCTAACGCCTCTAAAATTTCTTGTTCTGTCATCGCGATCCCCTCCAATTCGCGAACCATTTCTTCATCGATCTTTTTCGTCCGTCCATCTACCGCTGACAACATCGTCAACCACGGCCATTCGGGTGACTGCTTCACCTCCCGGCGGTATTTCTTCCATTTTACCATAAATTGTGACAAATCAAGCACATGAAATTCAAGGTGATGGCTCCAAAGAAATTGTTCTTCATCTTCACGGATGTGAAAAACGGTGTGGAAGCGGTCGGTTTCGTGCGGAAAAAGTGGGTAGTTGAGGATGGCAATCATAATTGTCGGGGGAAGGGTGTCATATCGTTCTCCTTTTGATAAAGAAGACGAAAACAACCGCGCCCAGTAATACAATAGCCGTTCCGGCATGCCGTATTGCGGGATGATTTGAATTTCAACATGAATGCGCTCCCCAAGATTCGTCCGAACGATGACGTCTAGCCGTCCGGTTTTTCCGTCTTCTGTTTCTTTCGTTAGCTCCGTATTTTCAAACTGCACATCGACGATTCGGTCATCTTCTTTCCGGTGCAACAGCGCGTTTAAAAACGCCATCGTAATCGACTTTCGGCTTGGGTGACCAAACAGCTGCTTGAACATAAAATCCATTTTCAAATCGAGGTATTGCATGAAAACCATCCTTTCGTAGAATGTAGAGATACAATTTGATTAAAACCGGGAAATAAGGGAAATGCAAATGAAGAAAATTGAATTTTGCGGCGCTTTTTTTCACGGCAAAAGCAAAAAAAGCCGAAAAGAAAGGCTCTTTTGTGAAGAAAAATGAGCAATTAGCGAACTTTGATATACTTCGTAGGTGTGGTAGGCGCGGTATCACTTCACCCCCTCCCCCCCTCCTTCATTTTCCTTCAAAAGGAAGCTCGTGATTACTTTTCATAGATTTTTTGACGCTACCCTGATAATAGGTACTGTCAAAAGTTTTAAAGACGTACCCCGATTTTTTGTTGATTTTACGCAATGAATGATAAAAAAAGCTTGCC
>NZ_JAILZV010000012.1 GCF_023512315.1 Anoxybacillus sp. | reverse complement strand
TTTTCCGCAATGAAATTTGCGGAAAATACGGATATGATAGGATGGAAGTTTGTGATAGACTGAAAGCGAGCCGGCTCAGAAGAGAATATTTCGTAAGGGAGGATGTTGAATTGAAAATGAAGACTAAGACTGCCCCTGCATCTTTAGGTCTTTGTACGGCTTTACTATCAGGTGCGCATGTATATGCTGAGGTTCAGAGCGGGATATTAGAATACAAAGGTTTGCAAGCAAATTATAAGTTGGATGTTGATTGGAATTTATTTGATAATGATAATGCAGTAGCGGATACAAAATTTGTAAATCCTAAGAGTGGTTACAAAGTAGCTGTAAGGTTAGAAATGTGGAAAAATAATAAAATGCAAGGATACAAATATCAAGAGGATAAGGAATGGGCTCAAGCAACTTATTCTTGGACAGGTGTGGATGTCTATCAAAGTCGCCATTCCATTAATGATACAGCTACGAATAAAGAGTTAGTTGTCCGTTCATTACGTGATGATTGATGCCTTCTGTAAAACGAAAATAAATAAGCCTAATGCTTATTTATTTTCGTTTCATTTTGATTTATCGTGTTTGTGGAAGGTGGTTTTTATATGTCCTTTCAATCTTTTAAGAGTCAATGGCGTGCTCATCCATTTACAACTGCCTTTGCAGTTTTAGGTTTAGTTATATCACTACTGATGATTTCAATCGGTATTTCTAGCATAAATTATTCTCATTTACTTCAAAGACAGCTTGAGCAATATGTTCCGCCGCATGCAACAAAGCTAATGGTGACATTTTCACATGAACCAACATGGAATGATCTTTTTCGATTGTTTGACAATATAGATCAGGAAACAGGGATTATATTAGAAGGTGTGGCTCTTTTGCATGATGGCATGCCCATAATGGTGACCCCGGAACACGTAAGGGAGTCTGTTGAACCTCGTCTACCTATAAAGGAAGGACGTTATTTTACTGAGGAAGAAATAAGAAGGGGAGAGAAAGTGGCTCTTATAGGATCCGAATGGGAAAAAGATACAACGATCATTGGGAATGAGCGCTATATTGTCTTATCGGGTGAGCGATACAAGTGTATTGGGATAATTGGGATAACGGGAGAAAATTCAAGATTATTGGATTCACAAGTTCTTATTCCAATGACGTCATTACCGCCGAGTGTTATTAGTAAATTATTAAGTCAGCAGCAAATTACATTGACACTCTATAATGCTAAAAAAGATACGTACAAGGATGAAAAATCTATTCGTATGCAAGCAGAGAAGTTATTTCCACAAGCAAGCATTGATTCTTTTCCATACGAAGCACAGTTATCGTTCCGAATTGATATTGGTGATCGCCTAATGCTTATCGTTCTTATTTACTTACTTTCTTTAGTTAATGTTGTGAATTTATCGTTTTATTGGGTACAAGAGAGAATATATGAAATTGGAATAAGGAAAGCGTTCGGATATACGAATCGCGACATCGTTTTTATGATTTTTAGTGAAATGGTTGTATTATGTAGTATTGCAGTCGTTTTTGGGTATGGTGTGCAATGGCTATTTCAGCATATATTTGAAAAATGGGTAGGATTCCCATTACGCATTTCTTTGTTGCACTTTTCAGCAGCAATTGGATTTGTTTTTTGCTCATCACTAATTGCAATTATCGTTCCAGCTTTTCGTGCTTTTCGTGTGCAACCTATTCATGTCATACATAAAAAGTAGAAATTGAGGAGATAAAAAATGAAGTATATGCTACTCAATTTGAAAAGCATGTGGCAAAGAAAATGGATCATAGTATTAATGATCGTTCAACTCATTGTATCATTTTGGGTCATCAATCATGCGCTGATCACAATCGAGACAATTCGTTATCAACAAAAACAACTATTTTCTGTTACACATATGAAAGAAGAAACGACCATTCGATTGTTTATTCCAGATGGTGACGATAGTCAATGGTTTGTAGAGAGATTTCGCAAGCTTGAAAAATTTATAAAAACAATACCAAATGTAAAGGGATACGGATCTTTTGAAGAAACGACGATTAGTCCACAAAACTTCGCAAATAAAACACGATACATGCGAAAAAATGAACAATTGTATGCAAATACTCGTATGGAATCATATACAGATAGTACAAAAATTATATATTTCGACTATGACATATATCGTCTTTTTTCAAAGTTTCAATTAATGAAAGGAAGGGAACTAAGCAAAGAGGACTTTGAGAAAACAAACAAAGATGTGATTCCTATTTTAATAGGGTATGATTATCACGATGTATTTCACATTGGAGATCGGTTTCAAGCTCTAGCTGGATTAGGAGAGAATGCGTTTTTTGTTACATACGAAGTCGTTGGGATATTGGAACAAGGGGCGAAATGGTTATCCGCCAATGATTATCTTATTGATCACGCGAATGAGCTAGATCGTTTTTTTGTCGCTCCATATTTTCCTGAGGAAAGAGATGGAAGACCGATGGATGTTGCAGTGCGGCTAAACAACCTATTTTTGCAGTTATCTGATAAGAGGGATTTTTCATCTGTCGAGAAAACTATCGAACAGAAAGGGAAAGAGCTTGGTATTTATCCGACGTTAAAAACAATTTCCAATGAGATGAAAGAGTATGAAAATAATACAAAACAAAGCGCCCGATTTACTTTTATGGTTGGCTTGTTTTTCGTTGTTGTTACACTCATTGGGGTAATTTCTGTGACGATATCTTCTATCCAAGCACGTAAATACGATATTGGGGTCATGATGGTGACTGGGGCAAGCAAACGTGATATCGGGCGAATAGTTGTGATGGAATTGTTTTTACTTGTGATGACTTCAGCCATTATCGGTGTTGTGCTAAGTTATTGGACAGAATGGCAAGATACATTTTTTGAATATAACATTCGTTTGCAAGCGTTCACTTGGTCGTTGTACGTAAAAATTATGGTTGTTTCATGTTTTATAGTTTTGCTATCTTCATTTATTCCACTTTGGAACGTAAATAAATTAGCATTGCGCAATTTGGTGGAAGGAAGGGAATAAATAGATGTTCATTGAATTACAAAATGTAACAAAAATATATGGTAAGGATGAATACGCGACGAAGGCGCTAAGTCAGGTAAGTCTACAAATTGAACGTGGAGAGTTTATTTCAATTATGGGACCTTCTGGATCGGGAAAATCGACTTTATTAAATATTATCGGATGTATGGATGTCCCGACAGAAGGAGTATATCGACTTGAAGGGGAAGATGTAACGAGATTAAATGACAGGCAGCTAAGCGATATTCGCAATAAAAAGGTTAGCTTCATTTTCCAACAATTCGCATTAATGACAAACTTCACTGTATTTGAAAACGTTGAACTCCCATTATTAAAACGAAACATGTCAAAAAAGGAGCGACGCGAAAAAGTTGAATATTACTTAAACAAGCTTGGCATTTTTCATTTGCGACAAAAGAATATTTCTAAATTATCGGGGGGACAAAAACAACGTGTTGCCATTGCAAGGGCGATGGTAGCGGAAACGAACATCGTTTTAGCTGATGAACCGACAGGATCGCTTGATCGTCAAAATGGTGAGAAAGTAATGGGGCTCCTTCAACAAATGAACGAAGAGGGGAAATGTATCATTGTCATTACACATGATGAAAAAATAGCTTCTTATGCTAATCGCATGATTTATCTTAGTGATGGATGCATTCAGCTAGATAAGGGAAGGGGGTAGTGTGAATGAGCAAAAAGTTGTTGCTTTTGTTCGGCAGTCTTACGTTTATTGTTTTGTTAGGTATATTGTATTATACGTTCATATACAAAGAGACATTTGAATCATCCGCAGAAGGATTATTTTTACCTGAACAGTATGAGGAAAAATATCGTGTTTTCGAAGCAACCATTGAGGTGAATAAAATAAAGTACGAAAAGTTGCATATTGACCATCGCATTCAGCTCAAAGGCGGTAGTTTGACATATGAGCTGTACGATCCAAAAGGAAATATCATCGATCGAGGAGAAGTCACGATTGCGCAACCGTTAAATAAGCAATTGAATGTAACGCCACAAAAAGGAGTATGGAGGGCGAAATATTACACAAACAAAGATACAGATGGAAAGTATATACTCGTGTTCAAAAGTATTCGGTAAGGTGGTCACACTCCTAGGATTGTCGAGATTTGTAGAAACAGAGAGTCATTTATTTGATGTGCCCCTAACAATAGTCGCTCTTTATTGATTGACATAACAGTTTTAGAAAGAAAGCCTAGGGTGACCTAGGCTTTTTACCCAATCAACCCTAGTTTTATCGCCTTCACAACCGCTCCGACCCGCGAATCGGCATCAAGCTTTCGCAAAATGGAAGATACGTGATGCTCAACCGTTCTACGGCTAATATGTAGCAGGTTGCTAATTTCCGCGTTTGTCTTGTCTTCGGAAATGAATTGAAGAATTTTCAATTCAGTTGTTGTGAGAGGGGAATTATAATTGTGTAATCGATCAGTTGGAAAAGATTTTATCCCTACATAAGTTTGCCGAATGGCATTAGCCAGTTCAAAGGATGAATTTTCCTTGTTTACAAAAGCATAGGCTCCAGCCTCGTAGGCAGCTTGAATATATTCGTCATAATCATATCCTGATAAAATCACGACTTTGCATGTTGGGTATGTTTTAACAATTTTTCTTGTCCATTCAATCCCATTATCGTTTTTCATCCTTATATCCATGACAATTACGTCGGGGTTATGTTTTTTGATTTCTCTCTCTAAAAGTGCGGGATAACAAATAGTATTGACAACCTCCAAATCGACTTCATTTTCTAACAATTGTTGAATTCCATGCATGACCAATAAATGGTCATCTACTAATAATATTTTGATTTTCATTGCCCCCACCTTCTTCAGCTGTAATTGGCAGAGAAACTGAAATGCAAGTTCCAGTCCCCAGCTCTGAATGTATTGTCATTGTGCCTTTGAGCTGATGAACCCTTTTTTGAATGGTAATTAAACCTAAGTTATTTGTCTGTGATAATTCTAATAAATGACTTGGCACCTTAAATCCGACGCCGTAATCTTTTACTTGTATACTTAGAAACTGATGTGTTTCTTCAACAGTTACAACAATCTTTCTTGACGAAGAATGTTTGATTGCGTTATGAACTAATTCTTTAATAATCCGAAATGCTTGAATAGAGAGAAACGGCGGAATGATTTTTAGGTTAGTAATATAATTGATTTCAACAATCACGTTATAGTTCATTTCGCATTTTCTCTTTAATGAAGAGAGACTTTGTTTGAGCCCTAAATCTTCCACCGTAACAGGATACAACTCGTGGCACATCTCTCTGATTTCAAAAATATCGCGTTGAATCAATCCTTTAATGTCATCGAATAGTCTTTTATCTATATTTCTCTTTTGAATAAACCATTCAAGCTTATTGAGAAGAAGAATTAAATGTTGCAATATCTCGTCATGGAGGAAAATGGACAGCCTCCTTTTTTCCTCTTCTTGTTCATGAAGCAGGAGCCAGTGGGATTGCTCAGACATAAATGATTCTTTCGTTGTTTTCTTTAGTTGGTTCTCAATCTGTTGTAACGTTTGTGAGCTAGAAAATAATTCCGTTGCGTCAGCTTGGATTTTTTCAATTAGCCTTCGCTCTTCTTGGTCAAACATCGTCGCATTTGTTTTTTCTCCGATGATCATCCACCCAATTGTTGTATCTTCTATATTCATAGGATAGAGAAAGCAATTTTTTTCATTGATATTGATTTTTTCGAAATGACTAATCCGGAGAACGTGGGATAGTAGTTCACCATCGTCAAGATGAAGAAAAATTCCTGTTTTATGCAAAGCGATAGGGATGTTATCATTTTTCAACGCTATATATACCCCAGTAATATGGATCGTTTTATGTATTAAATCAGCAATGAGCTTTGCACAATATTCTAAATGCTTTCCGTTTAGCAGTTGCTGAAGAATGAACAATTTTTCTTTTTGGATTTCTTGATGCTTTAGGTGCCATTTCTTCATTTGTAATTGTCCTATCACTTGATGAGTTAAATCATAAACAATGAAAAGGCAAAGAAGCAAGGTGTTGATTAAAATGGATAGTTTTAATTCAACATCGTAAAACATGAACAGCAGTATGTTAAACATAAGTAAACAAAAAACAATTATTGATAATTGAATGCTAGTTTTCTTTAATATTTCGCGAAAATCCAAAATTTCTTGCCGCGTTAACAAATATGATAGCGTTATAGGAAATATAATAATGCTGGCAAGGCTATAATGAAAAGGAACGCCGGAAAAAGAAAAAAAAGCATCAGGAATCAAACTAAGAGCGACAACTGGTACAAACGATATAATGAGACTACCGATCAAAACATATATTTGGTTTTTTATCTTCTCAGAGTTGGAACGAAGGTGTAAATAAAATAGAATTGCACAAGATAGCAAAGCTAAAATAAGGTTGGCAACAATGCATGGCCGGACAATCGTGTTGACGATGACAAGGTGATCAATGCCTATTAAAAGATAAATGAGCGTTATGAAAATAGCAATAAATAATGTGATTATACGTATTTTACGAAAAAAGGATGGTTTTATAGAAGAAGGAAAATATTCAAAAAATCGAAAAAGAGCGTAAGAAGCAAACGAAATAGAGATGACCTCCAATTCCTTTGCTGGTTTTATATTTAGGCTAGCAGGCGTTGACAAAGCGATCGCTAATCCACTAATAAACATGAGAGCCAAAAAATGTTGAACGACAGCGGAATTCGCTTTTTGACTATAGCTATAAATCCCAATGAATAAAAACGCCATCCCTATAAATATTGGGAAATAGTAATGTAGAGAAACGTGGTCATTGTACATTTTCAAAAGAATATAACAAATAATGAGAACGGAAATGAGTGTTATAGCAAAAGGAAAAACTTTTTTGTTCATGCTATCCCTAACTTTCTAAGTATCTTTTTAAGCGCTGTATTTGAATTTGTTTTTCGGGAAAATGGGTAGCAATTTGCTCTAATGCCTTGTTCATATAAATTTTTGAGAGAATGAAGCAGTAATCGATCGCTCCCGTTTTTCGGATGTAGTTCTTAATCTCTAAGATTAACGCAGAGTTATCGTCAGTTGTTTCTAGTTGGTGAAGTTTCTTGATCAGCCATCCATTGTCCTTTTTAGAGCTATATTCAATCGCTTTGATTAACGGGAGAGTGGCTTTTTTATGAATTAGGTCGCTTTTGTTCTCTGAAACAATGTCTGCAGCATCATTTTTCAATTGACCAGCAATACCAATATCAATTGCGATGGGTTCCCATATGTTTTTATTGTACATATCACTAAGTCCACAAACTAGTTTTACTAGGGCCGACGATTTTTGTTTAACGACAGAAAAATATTCTTCTTCTGTTGGAATACATTCAGAAATAATAAAATGCAAGTCTCTCCATTGTCCATTACATGCATTTTGTAATTCATATATAATTATGGAAAGTTTTTCTTGAATATCTGTTTTAGAGTTATGAAGAATGAGCTGAAATGCTTCCATCATAAGTGCATTAGCGATCGTGACTGCTTCCCCAATCGATAGCTGACTTATGATTTGATCACTTTGATCATAGTCGGAAATTTCATCAAAAATGTCGGTTGCTAAAATGAGAAGTTCAATAGCACCCGCGTGACTAATAACAGACTGTATACAAGTATCCTCTTTCAAATGAAATGATGATACTTGTACATAAAATTCTCCCCAAGAAAAATACGTTTCATCAGTATGAAATACTTTTCCCTTACCGTGTAGCATATTAAAAATATATTGAACGATTTCTTTGTCTAACATGCAGTTAGTAGATAAGTGATTTTGCAAAAAAGCTTTGATTGTACCTCTTCCTATATACTTCATCACATATTACACCCAAGGTCTTCCTTCTATTTTTTTTGTTCCATGTTGCAGATATTCCGTTAATGCTGAAAATTGTTGAGGGCTTAAAGTTTCCTTTGCGAGCGCAAGTTCTGCTGTCCCTATGACCTCTTTCTCAAGAAAATTTTGAAGGACATTCCATAAATTTTGATTCATGATACATACCTCCCAACAATAATCTATCAAAATTTTACACTATATTACAAGTTATGTCACCTTTTTTGAGAAAAATAGGTATTTTCCGCAATTAAATTTGCGGAAAATACGGATGTTTTTTGTTACTAGATTTAGTAATTTATAAATCATAGTGGATAAATATCTGTGAATGAGGAGGAGTTTCTATGTTGTTTAAAGAAAAAATTAGTAGAGGTATTAGTGTAGGCGTTTTAATTGTTTCTATAGCGTTTCCTACAATGAATAATGCTAGTGCTGCAACAGTTAGTCCACAAGCTATAGATTTTACAGGCTATGAATATATCCACAGTACGGATTCAAAAGGTTTAACAATTGATTGGCAACATACCCATGTGAATAATAAGTCTACTACTGATACTGTATCGTATTCAGTAAGCAGAGAAGCTTATGCCTCTGCAAATGTTTCGGTTGCTGAAACTTTTAATGCGATGGTTAGTGAAGTAGGGGTGTCTGCTGAAGTAGGATGGGGTTCAAGAATAACTAAAACTACTACTATTTCATGGACAATACCAGCGCGCTCAACTTATACTCTTCGATATGGAAGTCGGTGGGCAAAAGCGTTAGGAACTGAGAAATACTGGTATAGAGGAAATGTAGTTAGTTCAAAAAGCGTTAACGGTCAATGGACATATGAAGGATATTCAGATAGTATCAAGCAATAAAATTTTAAATACTGGTGATTTTTAATGATGAGAAAACTTCTTAAAACTTACTGTTTAATGGTGCTTCTGTTCGCAGCGTGTGATGATAATGAAGATAGCAAGCAAATAAGTAGTAATTATACTTCAGAGAAACCTTCGAATCAGGTGGAAAAAAATAATAAAGCTGATAAAGAAGTTGAATCTGTCAATGCTTCAGAGTCGAAATTGTCATTAGAGAAGCAGTTTCTCCCCCCGAATTTTTTGGTGCAAAAACTGTCAATAGAGGCTAAAAATCGCTCTATAAAATTTGTCATGGACTATGTGCTTTCAGAAAAATTATATGAAGTTCTTGAACAGTATAAAGACTATTATTTTATGATTGAATACCCTGAAGAACTTTTTAACCTAACTAATGTGAAAAAATCTAAACCGGTTAAGGGTCCTTTACCTAAAAACGGTCAGCTCTCAAATAGTGTAACTATTGTGACGTCATGGAATAATGACATACCAAACAGTTTAATGCACAAAATAAATAAAGGGGAACTGAGATACAATCTTATCATATTAGATAAAGAGATGTTTCCGGTACACATATTTAATGATGTTCAATGGTATCAAACGTTTGATCCGAATAAAGGGTTTAATATTATCATTGATGATAAAAAAACTAATTCAGAGAACTAAAGGAAATTTTGAATGTCCCTATTATGTGCATGGCACCCGTTTTATAGGTGCCATGTTTCGTTATTGTTTGCTTTTTCCCGCTTCTTCAATCAGCGACAGCAGCGTATGCAAGGCATCGGTCGCTTTAGAACGGTTCATGTTTTCGATATAGCGGTTTTTGTTTTCGTATAGGCCGTAAATCGCTTCGCGCAGCGAGTCGTCCGTCAACTCTTCTTCCATCAACACTTTTGCATACCCCGCTTTTTCAAACGAACGGGCGTTTAAAATTTGGTCGCCGCGGCTTGCGCCTTTCGACAATGGGATAAGGAGCATCGGTTTTTTCAATGTCAAAAATTCAAAAATCGAGTTCGAGCCGGCGCGCGATAAGACGATGTCCGCCATCGCCAGCAAATGCGGAAGCTCGTCGTGAACGTATTCGAATTGTTTATATCCTTTTTGATTCGCCAGTTGTGCATCGACATTTCCTTTTCCGCAAATATGGACGATTTGGAAATCAGCAAGGAGCGTTTGCAAATTCGCCCGCAACGCGTCGTTAATGCGTTTTGAGCCGAGGCTTCCGCCCATCACAAGAAGAACAGGCTTGTCGTTTGTAAATTGACAATACGTCCGACCTTTGTCGGCGTCTCCTTGTTTTAGTTCGTCGCGAACAGCAGCACCGACGTAGACCCCTTTCTCTTTGTTGACATGTTGCAATGTTTCTGGGAACGTGACACACACTTTTGTCGCAAACGGCATTGCAAGTTTATTTGCTAGCCCTGGCGTCATATCGGACTCATGAATAATCGCAGGAACACCGTTTAGCCACGCACCGATAATGACAGGAACCGAAACGAACCCGCCTTTGGAAAACACTATGTCTGGCTTTTCCTTCCTAATTAGCCTGTACGCTTCCCACGTTCCTTTCACTACCTTGAATGGATCTTTAAAGTTGTTCCAGTCAAAGTAGCGGCGCAGCTTTCCAGTCGAAATGGGAAAATACGGCACATCGTTTTGCTGGGCAATGAGCTCGCGCTCGATGCCGTGATGGGAACCAATATAGCAAATGTCCCAGCCTCGCTCTTTTAGCTTCGGAATGAGTGCGACATTTACCATGACATGCCCGGCCGTACCACCGCCGGTCAATACAATTTTTTTCAATGTGATCACCTGTCTTTTTATCGATTATAATGGGAATCGTCAAGTTGGTCGAATCTTTTCTTTCTTCGTTCCGTATTGTATTATAGCAAGGAATAACTTAGAAGTGTGTCGAAATGATGAGTATATGGAAAGAAGAGGTGCATAGAGTGAGTTGGCTCGCGCTTTTTTTATGTATGGTTATTGTATACGGGATCATTCCGACCGTTGTGATCCGCCAAACAGGGGCAGGCATTTATAAAAGGGGAAAGCACACGAAGGCGGTTGCGCTGACGTTCGATGACGGACCTAATCCATATTATACCCCACAGTTGCTCGACTTACTAAAAAAACACGGAATAAAAGCAACGTTCTTTCTTGTTGGCACTAAAGCAAAACAATACCCCCAGCTAGTTAAGCGGATGCACGAAGACGGGCACGATATCGGGCTGCATAATTACCGGCACATTAGCAACTGGTTTATTTTCCCACCATTTTTACAACGAGGGTTGCGAAAATCGGCCGATGTCATTGAGCAAATTACTGGCGAGCGTCCGATTTATTATCGCCCACCGTGGGGGCATTTTAATTTGTGTATGTGGACGGTGCAAACGAAATATATAACAGTAATGTGGACAGCCATTCTCGGAGACTGGAGAGAGAGACTAGGGGTCGCAACACTTGTCCGGCGATTAAAAAAGAGCCTGAAAGACGGGGCGATTATCGTTCTTCATGATAGCGGTGAGACGCTTGGAGCTGACAAAAAAGCGCCAGAACATATGATTCAAGCGCTGCAACAATTTTTCGAAGACGAAGCGGCGAAAAACGCCCAATGGGTGACGATTAGTGAAATGATAGATGCACAAACTAATGGACAAATTCGAGCAATTTAGGGGGATGTATGGATATTTCGATTCTTCTGTCATATATACAATCGTACGGCTATGGGATTATTTTTGTTTTTCTCTTTTTTGGAATTGTCGGCATCCCGGCGCCAGAAGAGAGCTTGTTGGTTTTTCTCGGGATGTTAATCTCCCATGGCCAACTCACGTGGGCAAATTGTTTTCTTGTCAGCTGGCTCGGTGCTACAATAGGAATGATGGCAGGTTATGGGATGGGACGGTTTCTCGGCCATCCGTTTATGAGAAAATACGGGAAGTATGTAGGAATCACGGAAGAAAAGTGGGAACGGGCGAGCAGGTTGTTTCGGAAATATGGAAAATGGTTTGTGCTCTTTGGGTTTTATCTTCCGGGGGTAAGGCAAATTTCCCCGTACATGGCAGGAGTGGTTCGCTTTCCGTTTCGCTTGTTTTTACTGCTCGCTTCGATAGGTGCATTATTATGGATTGTGCCGATTACGTTCATCGGCATGTTTTTAAGCCAGCATCTAGACATTCCTATTGCATCTGTTCCGCTGATTGGGGTGGCGTTGTTTCTTTTCTTTCTTGCGGCGGTATGGATTAAACAACTGGTTGGCAAAAAGCAATTTGAAAATTAAAGGGAGCTATCGTGATGATGAAAGTTCTTGTATTGCCATTGTTTCAAATGAGTTCTGGACATCATAAAGTAGCCGATGCACTCATTGATTTTTTGCAAACGAAATTTCCGTTTGTTCATTGCCAAAAGCTTGATTTTTTAAGTTATTGCAATGAATACATTGAAAAGTTCGTGTCAGACGTATATTTGCGCTGGATTCGCTCTCATCCAGCCTCCTATCACCATATTTACAAAATGCTCATGTATCGGGATATTCCAAAAATGGATTGGATGCACCTAGAACCGTGGCTGCCATATTTTGAACATAAAATGAAACGGCTCATCGAAGCGGAAAAGCCACAGCTGATTATTTGTACCCATTCGTTTCCGTCGCGTATTTTGCAGCGGTTGAAGCGAAAAAAATGGCTAACGACGCCTGTCATTAATGTATATACCGACTTTTTTATGAACGGCGTTTGGGGAAAAAAGGGGATTGATTATCACTTTGTCCCACATCAAGAAGCGAAGGAAGAATTAATCCAAAAGCACAAAATTGCCAAAGACCACGTGATTGTGACGGGCATCCCCGTACATGAAACGTTTATGACGAAAAAAAGTGTAAGTAGAGGAAGTAAGCAACGGTTACATTTATTGATTGCTGGTGGCAATCAAGGGCTAGGGAATATTTCGGATTTTTTCCGAAAGATGAATGGAACCAACCAATTCCGTTATTCCGTATTATGTGGACATAACCGAGCGTTGTATGAGGAAATTTTGCGCTGGAAACAGCCACACATTCGTCCGCTTCCTTACATAGCGACTATTGACGAGATGAACCGTTTATACGAGGAAGCCGATGCAATTATTACGAAGCCTGGTGGCGTTACAGTTAGCGAAGCATTGCATAAGCGTCTCCCGATATTTACAATCAGTTATTTGCCGGGGCAGGAACAAATTAATTTACGTTATTTAGAAGAACGAGGGCTTATTTATAATTTAAGTGGGCTTCGCTATTATGAACAAAAAATTTGGCATGTACTCCATGATGATATGGAACGAAGCCGTTTTCTTCGACGGGTTGCCGAATATTTCGCGCAAATCGAACAAACGGCGCAAGAGGCGTTGCAACAAATTGTATGGCAATATAGCAAAACACAAGCATTGTCGCATTAACGCACCGTCTAACGAACGTGTTAGGCGGTGTTTTCCTGTTAGGTGAGTTGCGAAACAACCTTCATCTTTCATATAAAAGTATCATACGATGGCAGGAGAAACGTGGTACAATAAAGTGGTGGAAAAAAGAAGAGGAGGGCTTGTAGTGAAGACGAGAATAGGGATTTTATACGGCGGAAAATCGCCTGAACATAAAGTGTCGCTACAGACGGCGATGGCTGTCATGAACGCGATTGACAAAACAAAATTTGATGTGGTGCCAATCTATATTACAACCGACGGACAATGGGTCAAAGGAGAAAAGTTAACGAGCAACGTACAAGACGTCAAGCAGTTACAAATGACTCCGAAAGCAAGAGCGATTTTGCCGGTAGCTTTAAATCAAACGCCAACAACGGAAGAAACGAATGGACAAAATGAAGATACCATCGATGTTATTTTCCCGCTATTGCATGGACCGAATGGAGAAGATGGTACGGTGCAAGGGTTATTGGAATTGTTAAACATCCCGTACGTCGGAAACGGTGTATTGGCGTCGGCAGCAGGAATGGATAAAGTCATTATGAAAAATTTATTTGCCCAAGCGGGACTTCGCCAAGCAAAATACGTTGCTTTTTTGAAAAAAGAATGGCAACATCACGAAGAAGCTGTGTATGACAAAGTGGAAAGCGAACTTGGCTACCCTTGCTTTGTGAAGCCGGCAAACGCCGGATCAAGCGTTGGGATTAGTAAATGCAAAAAACGCGAAGAGTTGAAGGAGGCGTTTACGGACGCATTTCGTTATGACCGGAAAGTGATTGTGGAAGAAGCGATTGTCGGACGGGAAGTCGAAATTGGCGTCATCGGAAATGATGAGCCAGTTTGTTCGGTAGTAGGGGAAATTGTTCCGAAGAAAGAGTTTTATGATTATCAAGCAAAATATGAAGACGGTAACACAGAGCTGATTATCCCAGCCGATATTACCGATGAGGAGTACAAAACGATTCAGCAAATGGCGATTGCCGCATTTAAAGCGCTCGACTTGTCTGGATTAGTGCGAGCTGACTTTTTCTTAACGAAAGACGGTGTTGTGTACATTAACGAAGTGAATACGATGCCGGGCTTCACACCGTTTAGCATGTTCCCGCTACTTTGGAAACATAGCGGTGTTTCTTATTCAGAACTGATCGAGAGACTTATACAGCTTGCGCTCGAGCGCCATCAAGAAAAACAAACGATCACATATACGTTTTAGAAGGTGAAACGATGATCACAAAGACATTACGTACGATTCAAGATATGGTGGACGGCTTTGGACTTCATGAATCGTTTTACGACGTGATGATTACAGGGGTCTCTACCGATACGCGAACGATCGAACGAGGAAACTTATATATTCCGTTAAAGGGAGCAACATTTAACGGCCATGCGTTTGTCGAAGAAGCGATTACGAAAGGAGCTAGCGCGGTATTATGGGCGGAAGGGGAGAAGAATCGACCAACGAATGTTCCGCTTATTATAGTTGATGACACCTTGCAAGCATTGCAGCGACTAGCCCATCGTTACCGAAAGCAACTATTGGTGAAAGTGATTGGCATTACTGGAAGCAACGGCAAGACGACGACAAAAGATATGGTATTTTCGCTCTTAGCAACGACATACAAAACGCAAAAGACAGAAGGAAACTTTAACAACCATATCGGGCTGCCGCTGACGCTTCTTCGATTAGCGGAAGATACGGAAATGGCGGTTGTCGAGATGGGAATGAGCGGCTTTGGTGAAATCGAGCGGTTATCGCACATTGCAGCGCCTGATGTCGCAGTCATTACGAACATCGGGGAATCGCATTTGCAAGAGCTAGGGTCAAGAGAAGGGATTGCGCGAGCGAAACTCGAAATTCTTTCCGGATTACAAAAAGACGGTGTGTTTGTTTATTACGGTGACGAACCGCTGTTACGAACAAAAATAGCACAGCTTTCCCCTGTCTGTCACACCATTACGTTTGGACAGACAGCAGAAAATAACTACTATCCGCTTTCGATTGCTTTAACCGCGGAAGGAACGACGTTTACAGTGAATGCAGCACCAGAAATATCTTTTCATCTTCCGATTTTAGGAAAACATCACGTACAAAACGCATTAGCAGCAATTGCTGTTGCGCGCATTTTTGGCATTGAGTGGGAAATGATTCAAAAGGCATTGGCAACGCTACAAATGACGCGCATGCGCATGGAATTAGAAAAAGGAGCAAATGGCGTAACCATTATTAACGACGCATATAATGCCAGCCCGACATCGATGAAAGCAGCGTTACAGTTGTTGTTTGAGCTGACAGGCTACGAGAAAAAAATCGCTGTATTAGGGGATATGTTAGAACTTGGGGAGCAAGAAGTGGAGTTTCATCGACAAATTGGAGAAATGCTCACACCAGAAAGCGTCGATTACGTATGGACATACGGAAAACTGGCGCGCGAAATAGCTCTCGCCGCTCAGTCCGCTTTCCCACAAGGACGCGTGAGAGCGTATGATGATAAGCAAGCACTAACAAACGATTTGCGTTCGCTTGCAACGGAAAAAGATGTCGTTTTATTCAAAGGATCGCGCGGAATGAAGCTCGAAGAAATCATCCGGGCGTTACAATAAGAAGGGAGATCCCCTTCTTTTTTATATGGCAAGAAGGAAAATTTTGCGATTGAGAGGACTGTCTAGCTTCAAGCACGATCGGCCCTAGGCGTTTCCTCGTCGGGGGGCGATTTTCGTCGATAGGCGGGCGCTTTACGCTTTTCTTTATAGAGGTGATGAGGAATGATTGGCTGTTTATGTATTCATGGATTTACAGGGGGACCTTACGAAATAGAACCGCTTGCTCTTTATTTACGAGAAACGACCGATTGGACGATTGAAGCACCGACGTTGCCTGGGCATGGCGAAACGTTGCAGCTAAAAGGGATTACATATGATCAATGGTTTCACGCTGCAGAAGAAGAGATGCAAAAATTAAGGAAGACATGTGATACGATTTACGTGATTGGCTTTTCGATGGGGGGAGTAATCGCTACGTATTTAGCGACGAAATACCCCGTGGCGAAACTTGTGTTGCTAAGCCCTGCTTTTTATTATGTCAACTTACCGCAACTACTAAAAGAAATTCGGCGAATGATTCGTGACGGCTTCCGCCGGCAATTGTACGAAAATCCGCTATTTGTCCGTTATAAAGAGAAACTGATTGCTACGCCATGGACAGCGACGTTGGAGTTTCGTAAGCTCGTGAACGAAGTCCGCCCCCGTCTTCCGCTCGTGGAAGTTCCTGTACTGATTGCCCAAGGGGAGGAAGATGGAATTGTGCCGCCCAAAAGTGCTCGATATGTATATGAAACGATTGGTTCTAAAGAAAAACAGCTGCTGTTTTTGCCTTCTTCCCGTCACCATGTGTGCCACGGACCGGATTGCCAGATATTATTTCGTCACGTCGAAGCATTTTTAAAGGAAAATTTTTGAAGTTGGTATTTATTGCAAACGGGGCATAGAAATGGTATGATAGAAAAACATAATGTCAAGGCCCTTTCTTCCATAGTGGGCAGAACGGTTTTGAACAGTAAGTAAAAGGAGTAGGAAGAACATTGACAACATTTCATGAATTAGGATTAAGCAATGACGTAATGAAGGCGATTAGTCGAATGGGGTTTGAAGAAACAACTCCAATCCAAGCGGAAACGATTCCGCTTAGCTTGCAAAATAAAGACGTGATCGGACAAGCGCAAACAGGAACAGGGAAAACAGCGGCATTTGGCATTCCGCTTGTTGAAAAGGCGGACACAAAGCAAGATGTCGTTCAAGGGCTTGTTGTGGCACCGACTCGCGAACTAGCCATTCAAGTATCAGAGGAGCTGTATAAAATAGGCGCGGTTAAGCGGGTGCGAGTCCTTCCAATCTATGGAGGGCAAGATATTGAACGGCAAATTCGCGCGCTGAAAAAACGCCCGCACATTATTGTCGGAACGCCTGGTCGGATTATTGACCATATCAACCGAAAAACTCTTCGGTTAGAACATGTACACACCGTTGTATTAGATGAAGCAGACGAAATGCTCAACATGGGCTTTGTAGAAGATATTGAAGCAATTTTAAGCAACGTACCGACTGAACGACAAACGTTGCTTTTCTCGGCGACGATGCCGGAGCCGATTCGCCGCATCGCGGAGCGGTTTATGAACAATCCGCATCTTGTCAAAGTGAAAGCAAAAGAAATGACCGTTCCAAACATCGAACAATATTACTTGGAAGTACAAGAAAAGAAAAAATTCGATATTTTAACACGCTTGCTGGATATTCAAGCACCAGAGCTAGCGATTGTATTCGGACGGACGAAACGGCGCGTCGACGAACTGGCGGAGGCGCTCAACTTGCGCGGCTATGCGGCAGAAGGCATTCACGGCGACTTAAGCCAAGCGAAACGCTTGTCGGTACTCCGTAAATTTAAAGAAGGATCGATTGAAATTTTAGTTGCAACCGATGTAGCAGCGCGCGGTCTAGATATTTCTGGCGTCACGCACGTATATAACTTTGATATTCCACAAGACCCAGAAAGCTACGTTCACCGTATCGGGCGGACAGGTCGGGCTGGGAAAACAGGCGTGGCGATGACGTTTGTTACCCCACGGGAAATCGGTCAGCTGCACAATATTGAACGGACGACGAAGCGGAAAATGGAGCGGATGAAACCGCCAACGCTCGATGAAGCGTTGGAAGGACAACAACGTCTTGCCATTGAAAAATTATTGTCCATTGTCGAAACGGAAAACTTATCCTTTTATAAACGGGCAGCGGAAGAACTATTGGAAGAACATGACTCTGTTTCGCTTGTTGCAGCATGTATTAAGATGTTAACGAAAGAGCCGGACACAACCCCAGTGAAATTGACAGAAGAACCGCCGCTTCCAGCGAAAAAAGAGAAAAAACGCGTCAATCGGAAAAGCGGGCAACCGACAGAAGCAGCTCGCAACCGTCAACCGAAAAAACGGCGCGTAGCGCGATAAAAACGATGCGTTTCGCATCGTTTTTTCCATTTTTCTGTAGTTAGTTTAGACGAGCAGCGACAAACGGTGCTAAAATCGCTCCGCTGAAAAAACCGAATAGGTGCGCAATTGTATTCATATGTGGAAAAGTGAACGTCATGGCGAACCCAGCGACAAGTGCACTAAAGATAATTCGTACATCTTCACGCCTGACCAACTGCCGATGGAAAAACGCGAGGTAACTGTAAACGCCTAATATACCAAATATTGCTCCTGAAGCTCCGAGATGGCTATATATAATCGGAGCGAAACAAAAGGTGGCAACGTTTGCTAATATTCCACTTCCAATATAGGTTAAAAGAAACAGCTTTTTTCCGATCATTTTTTCTAACATTGGTCCAAAAAGCAACAAGGAAAAGGAATTGGCGACAACATGTCCGAATTGAACATGCAAAAAAAGGGAGGTCGCAAGTCGCCAATACTCTCCTTCCGCAATTGCGGCATTGAATCCGACGAACGTATCGAGAAAACGATCGGCTAGTGGATGGGGAATAGTAGCGAATAAAAAAGCGAGAATGTGCACCGCGACGATAGTAGAAACGATTGGATATGAGCGAACAAACGTCAGCGGTGATTCCGTGCGAATAAACATCGTATCGCTCCTTTAATAGCTTGGTTATACAAATATATGCAAAAAAAAGGAGGATAGAAGTATATGATTGTCGGAATCGGCATCGATATTATCGAATTAGCACGAATCGAGAAATTCATTGAACAGGAAAAATTTATTGCCCGCATTTTAACAGAACGAGAGAAAACAATATTCGCTCAGCTGTCCGGGCGACGGAAAGTCGAATTTTTAGCTGGAAGGTTTGCGGCAAAAGAGGCCTATGCGAAAGCAATCGGGACAGGGATTGGAAAAGAAGTGTCATTTCAAGACATCGAAGTGATAAACGATGAATATGGGAAACCGATGATTGTATCGTCCACCGAACATCACGTACATGTTTCCATTTCCCACAGCCGTGAGTATGCCGTTGCCCAAGTAATTATTGAACGCTTGTCATGCTAGTCTGCATATTCACCCAAGCTGTCTCATATATTGGTAGTGCAAAAAAGGAGCGCGTCTCCTAACGCTCATATGAGGCAAAGGGGTTGAAAACATGAGGAAAAACTTGTTTCGCGTATTGTTAGGCATCATGCTGCTTATCGCATTAGCTGGATGCGGGACAAAATCACAAGGCGATGTCATCAAAGCACTCGATGAAAAAATGAACGACCTTACGAGCTATCAAGCGAAGGCGAAGCTGACGCTGAAGACGGGAACGGAGCCACAAGTATATGACGTCGAGATTTGGTATAAAGAGCCGGCGTATTATCGCGTTAGCTTGAAAAACGCAGAAAAAGATCAAAGCCAAATGATTTTACGCAACGACGAGGGAGTGTTTGTCATTACTCCTGCGTTGAACAAAACGTTCCGTTTCCAAAGCGATTGGCCAAAAAACAGCAGCCAAGCGTATTTGTATGAGTCGCTCGTTAAAGACATTTTAAGCGACAAAAAAGCAAACTTTAAAGCGACAAAAGATTATTACGTCTTCGAAACAAAAACAAACTACCCAAACAGCAAAATCATTCCACGCCAAGAAATTAAATTAAGCAAAAAAGACTTGTCACCAGTATCTGTAAAAGTGATGGATACAGACATGAACGCCTTATTAACGGTTCAATTTTCCAAAGTAGAATTTAATAAAAAATTTGATAAAGATGCGTTTGACACGACGAAAAATATGACAGGTGCCCGTCTCGAAATTCCGACGATGGCAAAACCGAAAAACGAAGCGTTAGAAGTGATGTATCCGGTCAACTTACCAGAAGGGGTCGAACAAATTGACGAAAAAGAAGTGGCGACAGAAAACGGAAAACGGATGATTATGACGTTTGGTGGGAAAAAAGCGTTTACGCTCGTGCAAGAAACAGCGCGTGTGCTTCCAGCATCTAACACAGCTGTATTAGTCAACGGCGAGCCGGTCGATTTAGGATTTGCAGTCGGGGCATTGACCGATCATTCGCTTACTTGGACGTACAAAGGGATTGAGTTTATGATTGCTTCCAATGATTTGACACGGGAAGAAATGGTGATGATTGCCCGTTCTGTGCAAGGAAAAGCCATAAAATAGAAACGTTCGTGCAGGCTCTTTCGGTGAGCCTGTTTTCTTTTTGGTTGACATCGCTTTGGCAAGCGATAATAATTTTTTTATAACAATGGGGAGAAGGAAGGGTTGACAACATGGGTTCGTTTCACCGGGATACGTGGGCAGAAGTGGATTTAGATGCGATTTTTCATAACGTTGCTTCCTTACGGGCGTTTTTACCGGAGGAAACGGCTATTATGGCAGTCGTGAAGGCGAATGCGTATGGCCATGGCGATGTGCAAGTCGCCAAAACAGCGTTAGAGGCGGGGGCGTCGCATTTGGCAGTGGCTTTTTTAGACGAGGCACTTGCGTTGCGGCAGAAAGGCATTCATGCGCCGATTCTTGTCTTAGGGGCAACTCGGCCAGAGGACATTGATTTAGCTGCGCAACAACAAATTTCGCTCACTATTTTTCAACAAGAATGGCTAGAGAAAGCGAAACAGCACCACCAAAGCGGCTTGCCGGTGTCGTTTCATTTAAAGATGGATACAGGGATGGGGAGATTAGGAGTAAAAGAGGAAGGAGAAACGAAGCGTATCGTGGCGGTGATGGACGATCATCCGCATTTTTCGCTGGAAGGGGTGTACACACACTTTGCGACAGCAGATGAAATCGATACGGACTATTTTTCTTTCCAATATGAAACTTTTTTGCGCATGCTCGAATGGCTGCCGTACCGCCCGAAATGGGTTCATTGCGGCAATAGTGCAACGAGCCTACGATTTCCTGCTAAAGTGTTCAATATCGTTCGCTTCGGGATTGCGATGTATGGACTATCTCCGTCACTTGCCATGAAACCGTATTTACCATTCACTTTAAAGGAGGCGTTTTCGCTCCATAGTCGTGTTGTTCATGTAAAACGTCTATTGCCAGGAGAGAAAGTAAGCTACGGTGCCACATATACCGCAGAACAAGAAGAATGGGTAGGAACGGTTCCAATCGGCTATGCGGACGGTTGGATTCGAAAACTTCAGAACTTTCGCGTATTAGTAAACGGGAAAAAGGTACCGATTATCGGGCGAATTTGCATGGATCAGCTAATGATTCGATTGCCGTCATACGTACCAATAGGCACAAAAGTCACCTTAATCGGTCAACAAGCGGACGAAAAAATTACGATGGATGAAGTGGCGCAGTATTTAGACACGATTAATTACGAAATCCCTTGTACGATAAGCTACCGCGTGCCTCGTATTTTTTTGCGAAACAAGAGTATAATGGAAGTGAGAAATGCTGTTTTAGATGGCAATAATGTATAAATAAACATTTTTTTCAGACGATAACGTATAGAAGAGAAGGAAATTAACTTTGCAGCGCCTTCATTTAATGGTATTATAAAATGGGAGCGATTAATTGGCTGCAGTTTCGTGGAGGTGTATGTTCGTGTCTGAATCTAGCGCAACAACGGAAATCGTCGTTCGCTTGCCCCAAGCGCTGTTAACTGAATTGGATGGCCTTGTCAAACAAGAGAACGGTAATCGCAATGAACTCATTTACCAAGCGACAAAAATGTATATTCGTGAACGGAAGAAACGGCAAATTCGTGAGGCGATGAGACGCGGTTACATGGAAATGGCGAAAATCAATTTATCCATTGCATCGGAAGCATTTTTAGCAGAATATGAGGCCGACCACACCGTTGAACGTTTAGTTAGCGGGGGGTAATGCTTTGATTGTCAAACGTGGCGACGTTTATTTTGCGGATCTTTCCCCTGTCGTTGGCTCGGAACAAGGAGGCGTTCGTCCGGTATTGGTCATCCAAAATGACATTGGAAATCGGTTTAGTCCGACGGTCATTGTGGCGGCGATTACAGCCCAAATCCAAAAAGCGAAGCTGCCGACGCATGTCGAAATTGATGCAAAACGCTACGGGTTTGAGCGCGATTCCGTCATTCTTTTAGAGCAAATTCGGACGATTGACAAACAGCGGCTAACGGATAAAATTACTCACCTAGACGATGAAATGATGGATAAAGTAGACGAAGCACTGCAAATTAGCTTAGGACTTATCGATTTTTAATCAGCGAAGGGCAGGTCGCGTTCGATCTGTCCAGTGCATATAGGGATGTTGGAGAATAGCTACACCATTGTAGCTATTTTTATTTTTTGGTAAAATGACGATTATTACATAGTTGGAGGTTAATGAGTTTGGAGAAAAGAGAAGCGCTAATTCAACTTATCGCCAGTGAACGAAAGTTTTCCACGAAACAAGTGCACGCTGTTATTTCGCTTTTTGAAGAAGGGAATACCGTTCCATTTATTGCGCGCTATCGAAAAGAATTAACAGGTGCGTTAGACGAAGTACAAATTCGCGATGTGCTTGAAAGATGGCATTATTTACAGCAGCTCGAACAGCGGAAAGAAGAAGTGATCCGCCTTATCAATGAGCAAGGGAAACTGACAGAAGAGTTGAAGCAAGCGATTGAAAAGGCGACGAAACTGCAGCAAGTCGAAGATTTGTACCGTCCGTACAAGCAAAAACGGCGAACGAAAGCAACCGTTGCAAAAGAGAAAGGACTAGAACCGCTAGCCGAATGGCTTCTTTCTTTTCCTATGTCGCCACCTCCTCAAGAAAAAGCGAAACAATTCATTGATGCCGAAAAAGGGGTAGAAACGGCTGAAGAGGCGCTGCAAGGCGCAAAAGACATTATTGCAGAGCGCATTTCCGACGATGCCTCCATCCGTCAATGGGTTCGCGCGCAAACGTGGAAAAAAGGCGTTGTGGTCGCAAATGGGAAAGACGCGGAGAAGGACGAAAAGAACGTATACGAAATGTATTACAACTACGAAGAACCAGTGCATAAAATCGTCCCTCATCGAATTTTAGCGCTTAATCGCGGTGAAAAAGAAGATGTGTTGCGTGTGTCGATTCAAGCACCGGTTGAAGACATTATTGATTACATAAAAACGAACGTCATTGGCAATGAACAATCTCCAGCTGCACCGTTTGTCGCAGATGCAATTGAAGATAGCTATAAACGATTAATCGAACCATCGATTGAGCGGGACATTCGCAATGAGCTAACCGAAAAAGCAGAAGAGCGAGCCATTCATATTTTCGCTGAAAATCTACGGAATTTATTATTACAGCCGCCGCTAAAAGGAAAAATTGTGCTCGGGGTCGATCCTGCGTATCGCACAGGTTGCAAGCTGGCGGTCGTTGATGAAACAGGGAAACTGCTGAAAATTGACGTTATATATCCACATCCGCCACAAGCGAAGCGAGAAGAAGCGGAACAAAAATTAGTTCGTCTCCTTCAAGAATATGGGGTGCAAATGATTGCGATTGGCAATGGCACCGCCTCGCGAGAAACAGAGCAATTTGTTGCAGACACGCTCCGAAAGCTTAACCGAGAAATTTTTTATCTTATTGTGAACGAAGCAGGTGCAAGCGTCTATTCGGCTTCGGATTTAGCGCGTCAGGAGTTTCCAGATTTACAAGTTGAGGAACGAAGTGCTGTTTCCATCGCGCGTCGTGTCCAAGACCCATTGGCAGAGCTAGTTAAAATTGACCCAAAATCAGTCGGGGTCGGTCAATATCAACACGACGTTTCGCAAAAGAAATTAGAAGAATCGCTACGGTTTATTGTCGAAACAGTAGTAAACCAAGTTGGTGTCAATGTGAACACCGCCTCTGTTTCATTGCTACAATATGTATCTGGACTATCTAAAACGGTAGCAGAAAACATTGTCAAACGAAGAGAAGAACAAGGGAAGTTTAAAAATCGCAACGAGTTAAAAGCCATTCCACGACTTGGGGCAAAAACGTACGAACAGTGTATCGGCTTTTTACGCATTATGGATGGAGAAGAACCGCTGGATCGAACCCCAATCCATCCTGAACGATACGAGGAAGTAAAAAAGTTGTTACAGCAAATGGGGTTTACGACGGAAAATATCGGCAGCGACGAGCTGCGCGAATCGTTGCAACAATTGCCGTTGCGGGCAACAGCTGAAGCGCTTGGTATCGGGGAATTAACGTTAAAAGATATCGTTGATGCGTTAATTCGTCCAGAACGCGACCCACGGGACGAACTACCGAAACCGTTGTTGCGAAAAGACATCCTAAAAATGGAAGATTTGCAAAAAGGGATGGAACTTGAAGGAACAGTACGCAACGTCGTTGATTTTGGGGCGTTTGTTGATATCGGTGTCAAACAAGACGGTCTTGTCCACATTTCCAAATTGAGTAAACAATATGTTCGCCACCCGTTAGATATCGTATCAGTAGGAGAGGTCGTCAAAGTGTGGGTCGACAGTGTTGATGTCGCCAAAGGAAGAATATCTTTATCTATGCTTCCTCCAGAATAACGAAAAGCGGAGTCGACTGGTTGCTTCACACAAAAAGCACTGCTTTTACGAGCAGTGCTTTTTATAGTAAAAAAACCAGCATTGATTTAGTAATTTAATTTGATAGCGATTTTTTTCGAAATAAGCCCGCCGCATCTGATTTTTTAACCAAGTTGGCATTCACGTACCCTCCATTTCGAAAAGGTAGTATATAATGTATGTATCAAACAGCTGTCCTGTGTCAGAAAAGGTGGGGAAAGCGTGGAACAAAATGAATTGCAACAATTAGTACAAACAATATCGTGGCAGTTTTTCCAAAAGCCATTCCGCCATCAAGCACTATTTAATTCACGGTTGCGAACAACAGGTGGGCGATATTTATTACATTCGCATAACATCGAAATTAACCCGAAACATTACGAGGCGTTCGGTAAGGAAGAACTTATTTCGATTATTAAACACGAACTGTGTCACTACCACCTACATTTAGAAGGGAAAGGATATCGGCATCGAGATCGCGATTTTCGAGAACTGTTACAGAAAGTAAACGCCCCCCGTTATTGCCGGCCACTTCCGAACAGAAGAAAAGCGGTTCAAACGATATATACCTATGTTTGTGTACGATGTGGCTTTGTTTATCAAAGAAAAAGAAAAGTGAATACAACTCGTTACGTTTGCGGAAAATGTAAAGGGACGTTAAGAATGAAGGAATCAAAAATTTTTTAAAAAACGTATTGACACTTATTGAATAGATGTGTTAAATTATAAAAGCCGTCGTTGAACGGCAGTGAAAAATAAAAAAAAGTTGACAATACAATAATCCCTCACTATAATTAAAAACAGTCAGGATATAATTAATCGAATTCCGCAATAGCTCAGCGGTAGAGCAACCGGCTGTTAACCGGTAGGTCGTAGGTTCGAATCCTACTTGCGGAGCCATGCTTCCATAGCTCAGTAGGTAGAGCACTTCCATGGTAAGGAAGAGGTCACCGGTTCAAGCCCGGTTGGAAGCTTACATTTACTACGATGGCCCGTTGGTCAAGTGGTTAAGACACCGCCCTTTCACGGCGGTAACACGGGTTCGAATCCCGTACGGGTCACTTTCTTTTTGTTCGGAGGATTAGCTCAGCTGGGAGAGCACTTGCCTTACAAGCAAGGGGTCGGCGGTTCGATCCCGTCATCCTCCACCATTATTGTATGCCGGCTTAGCTCAATTGGTAGAGACGAGCAACGCATCGGTGAAATCACTGCGAGTTGCCTCGACGCATCGAGCATCCTCGAATAAACTGGCAGAGGAAGAGGCACATAAAGCGTATAATTGGTACGAAGAGTTTAACTTAGTATGCCGGCTTAGCTCAATTGGTAGAGCAACTGACTTGTAATCAGTAGGTTGCGGGTTCAAGTCCTGCAGCCGGCACCATTTTTGATGGAGGGGTAGCGAAGTGGCTAAACGCGGCGGACTGTAAATCCGCTCCCTCTGGGTTCGGCGGTTCGAATCCGTCCCCCTCCACCATTTATATAAGAAGAAAAGACGTTATTTCATTTAGTTACATGTTGAAATAACTTTTTTATTTTTTATGGTATATTTGTTATTCTGTGTGACTAACTCATGAAATGGTATCAGTGGGCTATAGCCAAGCGGTAAGGCAACGGACTTTGACTCCGTGATGCGCTGGTTCGAATCCAGCTAGCCCAGCCACTTATATATAAAAATGAGCCATTAGCTCAGTAGGTAGAGCATCTGACTTTTAATCAGAGGGTCGGAGGTTCGAGTCCTCCATGGCTCACTGTTTGCGGAAGTAGTTCAGTGGTAGAACACCACCTTGCCAAGGTGGGGGTCGCGGGTTCGAGTCCCGTCTTCCGCTCCAATGAAATAGTTTGGGGCCTTAGCTCAGCTGGGAGAGCGCCTGCTTTGCACGCAGGAGGTCATCGGTTCGATCCCGATAGGCTCCATCGACCCTTAAATCAAACGATTTAAGGGTTTTTTTGTTTTTGATCTTTATGAAATGCGAATAAATATTCAGAAATGTGTCGAGTTGAGTCAGCCTTTGTTCTTCCGCTACAATAGAGAAAGGATAAGGGGAAGGAGAGAGACAGCATGAAGAAAATATCGATTATTGGTGTTCCGATGGATTTAGGACAAACGCGACGTGGAGTAGATATGGGGCCAAGCGCTATTCGCTATGCGGGAGTTGTCGAGAGACTTGAACGACTTCAATATGAAATTGAGGATTTAGGGGATATCGCAATCGGTAAAGCAGAACGGTTGGACGATGAGGGAATAAGATTAAATTTGCGGAATTTGAAAGCGGTTGCTGAGGCGAATGAAAAGTTAGCGCAAACAGTCGATGAGGTGATTCATAAAGGCAATTTTCCGCTTGTGCTAGGCGGCGACCATAGCATTGCTATTGGTACATTAGCGGGAGTCGCGAAACATTACAAAAACCTTGGGGTGATTTGGTACGATGCCCACGGGGATTTGAACACAGCGGAAACATCGCCTTCAGGAAATATTCACGGCATGCCGTTAGCAGCGAGCCTTGGATTAGGGCATCCTGCGTTGACGCAAATTGGCGGATATAGCCCGAAAGTAAAGCCGGAAAACATTGTACTCATCGGCGCGCGGGCGCTCGATGAAGGCGAAAAGCAGCTGATTCGGGAAAAAGGCATTAAAGTATACACCATGCATGAAATTGACCGTCTCGGCATGACAAGAGTAATGGAAGAAACGATTGCTTACTTAAAAGAGCGAACAGATGGGGTGCATTTATCGTTGGACTTAGACGGGCTTGATCCTCACGATGCCCCTGGTGTAGGAACGCCAGTTATCGGCGGACTTACGTATCGTGAGAGCCATTTGGCAATGGAAATGTTGGCGGAAGCGCAGCTAATTACTTCTGCAGAGTTTGTCGAAGTCAATCCGATTTTAGACGAGCGAAATAAAACAGCTTCTGTTGCCGTAGCATTAATGGGCTCGCTTTTTGGCGAAAAATTAGTCTAACTTTCTATCCAGCAGGCGGAAATTCGTCTGCTGTTTTTTTTGTAAACATGATAAAATAAAATGTTGAGAATGAAACTTTTCCGGCTACGAAACGTATACAATAATAGCCGCAATGAGCGGGGGTATTGTGAATTATGGACTTGTTTGTAAAGAAACGAATTAAAGCGATTCAAAAAGGCGATCAAAATGCGTATGCGGAAATTGTCGAGCTTTACAAAGAGAAAGTGTATCGAATTTGTTACCGCATGCTCGGTAATCGCCATGAGGCAGAAGACGCGGCACAAGAAGCGTTTATTCGCGCATACGTGAATATTGATACGTACAACCCAGCGATGAAGTTTTCCTCATGGCTATATCGAATTGCGACTAACTTGTCCATCGACAAATTGCGCAAAAAAAAGCCGGATGTGTATTTAGATGAAGAAGTAAGTGGAGCAGAAGGGCTGACGATGTATTCTCAACTTCCTGCAACCGATGTCTCTCCGGAAGATACGGTAGAAAGCTTAGAATTGCAAGAAACGGTGCAAAAAGCGATTGAAAAGCTTCCGGAAAAATATCGAAGCGTGATTGTGTTAAAATATATCGAAGATTTGTCGTTACAAGAAATAAGCGAGATTCTTGATTTACCGATCGGGACTGTGAAAACAAGAATTCACCGCGGCAGAGAAGCGTTACGAAAGCATTTAGGTCATTTATAAGAGGTGAAAAATATGAAGTGCCCGGATCATATCGTGCAGTGGATGCATGATTATTTAGATGGTGATATCGCTCCTAACGATGAGCAAGCGCTACGAGAACATTTGCAGCAATGTCCATCATGTTCTCATCATTTTAATAGCTTAAAAAAGACGGTGGCATTTATTCAACACTGTTCGCATCTCGTCCCGTCTGCAGACTTCACAGCGAATGTAATGGCACGGCTGCCGAAAGAAAAGAAACGGATTCGCATTGGGAGATGGTTGAAAAACCACCCATTTGTCGCAGCGGCGTCGCTATTTGTCGCTTTAATGGTCGGAAGTTTATATACTACTTGGAATCAAGAGCAACAATTCTCCGTTTCGACGCGGGAAAACGTCGTTATCCAAGGGCACACCGTCATTGTGCCGAAAGGAAAAACAGTGGATGGCGACATTGTCGTGCGGAATGGAACGATTAAAATTGAAGGAAAAGTCAATGGTAACGTCACTGTCATCCATGGAGAAAAGTATTTAGCTTCCGCTGGACAAGTAACTGGCGAAGTGGAAGAAATCAATGAAGCGTTTGATTGGATTTGGTATAATATAAAAAGCGCAATAAAAGGATTGTTCGAGTAAAAGCCGTCTTTTTGGCGGCTCTTTTTCTGTATGTGATATAATAAAGGAGCTGTGTAAATAAAATATAAAGGAATTTGGGCGATAAAGGAAGTGTGAGAATGTCTTTTGGAGAGCTCCCGGTGTTGAGTTACATAACAAAAGTCGTGGATATACTTGTTGTTTGGTACGTTATTTATAAATTGATTATGGTCATCCGCGGAACGAAGGCGGTTCAGCTTTTAAAAGGAATCATTCTTATTATATTAGTAAGGATAGTAAGCAACTTTTTAGGGCTTAGTACATTACAATGGTTGATGGATCAAGCATTGACGTGGGGATTTTTAGCGATTATCATTATTTTCCAACCGGAACTAAGAAGAGCGCTTGAACAGCTAGGGAGGGGAAAATTATTTTCCAGAAGTACCATTCCAGAAGAAGAAGAGCGTGCACAGGTGGTAGAAGCGGTTGTGAAAGCGACGGAATACATGGCGAAACGGCGTATTGGTGCTCTCATCTCTGTTGAACGTGAAACAGGGATGGGAGACTACATCGAAACGGGAATTCCGTTAAATGCCCGCGTTTCATCGGAATTGTTGATTAATATTTTTATTCCGAACACTCCGCTACACGACGGGGCAGTGATTATTCAAAAAAACCTTATTGCCGCAGCAGGCTGCTATTTGCCGTTATCGGAGAGTCCGTTTATTTCAAAAGAACTGGGAACACGTCATCGTGCAGCGTTAGGAATTAGTGAAGTCACAGACAGTGTGACAGTGATTGTATCAGAAGAAACGGGTGCGGTGTCAGTAACAAAAAACGGGGAGCTACATCGGGATTTAACTCCAGAACAATTTTCCGAACTACTGAAAAAGGAGCTAATCCCAGCAACAAAGACGACTTCTTCATCCCGTTGGCAATGGAGGGGGAAGAAGCATGGATAGACTAGATAATTTGATGAATAACCATTGGTTTATGAAAATTTTTGCGCTGTTATTGGCGATTATGTTGTATATGTCAGTCAACATTGAAGGGAAAGAGTCGAAATCGGGGATTACGCGCAATTCAATTGGGCAGACAGATGTGGAAACAGTGACAAATGTGCCGGTCGTCACGTATTATGATGAGCAGAATTTAGTGGTGTCGGGAGTTCCGAAAACAGTGAATGTGACGTTAGAAGGGCCGGCAAGTATTGTCAAGCCGACAGCGTTGCAGCGCGATTTTGAAATATATGTTGATTTAGCTAACTTAGAGTTAGGGACATATACCGTTCCACTGAAATACAAAAACATTTCCGATAAGCTCAAGGTGACGATTGAGCCATCTACAGCGAAAGTAACGATTCAAGAGAAAGTTTCGCGCGACTTTTCTGTTGATGTGGATTTTATTCATAAAAGTAAATTAGTTGATGGCTATTCGGTGGAAGAGCCGATTGTCAAGCCGAGTGTCGTCACGATCACGGGAGCGAAAGATGAAGTCGAGCGGATAGCGCTAGTAAAGGCAAGAGTTGACCTAGATGGAGCGGTGGATACCGTGAAGCAAGAATCGCGAGTAAGGGCGTATGACCGCGAAGGAAAATTATTAAATGTCAATATTAACCCTTCGGTCGTCGAGGTGACAGTGCCGATTAAAAGCCCGAGCAAATCAGTTCCGCTAAAAATTAATCGGGTAGGGACTTTAAAAGAGGGACTAAGTATTGTTAAAATAGAAGCCGTTCCGAATGAAGTGACGATTTTCGGTCCAAAAGACAAAATTGATCCGATTGAGTTTATTGATGGCATTACCGTTAATCTGGATGACATTACGAGCGATACGACGCTAGAAGTGCCAGTTCCGCTTCCGGAAGGGGTTAAAAGCGTTGATCCAGCGAAAGTAAAAATTCATATCCAAGTACAACAAGAAGAAACAAAAACGTTCTCGTCGTTGCCGATTCACGTTGTCGGACTAGGAGACCAATACAATGTTCAATTTTTAAATCCGAAAGACGGGAACATGGATGTTCAAGTGTATGGCGCTCCTAGCGTACTTGACAGCATTCGAGCAGATGATCTTCAGTTGTATGTGAATGCGAGTGAGCTAGGGATTGGCGAGCACGACGTGGAAATCGAAGTGAACGGTCCACAAAATATTACATGGAAATTACCAAGCAATAAAGCAAAAATTCGAATTAGCGCGCGATCATGAAATGAAACAAAGGAGAGATTCGTGTAATGGGTAAGTATTTTGGTACCGATGGCGTACGTGGAGTAGCAAACAGTGAATTAACACCAGAGTTAGCGTTTAAAATCGGCCGTTGCGGCGGATATGTGCTTACGAAAGATAAAGAACGTCCAAAAGTATTAATCGGACGCGATACACGCATTTCCGGTCATATGCTCGAAGGAGCGCTTGTTGCTGGATTGCTCTCCATCGGAGCGGAGGTCATGCGCCTTGGCGTCATTTCGACGCCAGGCGTGGCGTATTTAACAAAAGCGTTAGGAGCACAAGCGGGAATTATGATTTCCGCTTCCCACAATCCGGTGCAAGATAACGGCATTAAATTCTTCGGTCCAGATGGGTTTAAGCTTTCTGATGAACAAGAGTTAGAAATTGAAGCACTTCTTGATAGTGAAGAAGATACGTTGCCGCGTCCAATCGGCAAAGATTTGGGTCAAGTAAACGACTACTTTGAAGGCGGACAAAAATATTTACAATACTTAAAGCAAACAGTAGATGAAGATTTTTCAGGCATTCATGTCGCGCTTGATTGCGCGCACGGTGCGACGTCGTCATTAGCGACGCATTTATTTGCCGATTTAGATGCCGATGTATCGACAATGGGGGCATCACCAAACGGATTAAACATTAACGACGGTGTCGGTTCGACGCATCCAGAGGCGTTGGCTGCGTTTGTGAAAGAAAAAGGGGCAGATGTGGGATTAGCGTTTGATGGCGATGGCGACCGATTAATCGCGGTGGATGAGAACGGTGAAATTGTCGACGGTGACCAAATTATGTACATTTGCGCGAAATATCTCAATGAACAAGGCCGCTTGAAACATCAAACGGTCGTCTCAACCGTCATGAGCAACCTCGGCTTTTATAAAGCGCTTGAAGCGCAAGGGATCAAAAGCGTACAAACAGCCGTTGGCGACCGTTATGTCGTCGAAGAGATGAAAAAGAACGGCTACAATTTAGGTGGGGAACAATCGGGGCATATTATTTTCCTTGATTACAATACGACAGGTGATGGATTGTTGACGGCGCTGCAGTTGGTCAACATTATGAAAGTAACGAAAAAGCCGCTTTCTGAGCTAGCGGGGGAGATGAAAAAATACCCACAAAAATTAGTGAATGTAAAAGTAACAGATAAACAGGAAGCAATCGCAAACGAAGAAGTGCAACGTGTCATTCGCGAAGTGGAAGGAGAGATGGCTGGAAACGGCCGCATTCTCGTCCGTCCGTCTGGTACGGAGCCGCTCGTTCGTGTGATGGCAGAGGCGCCGACAAATGAACTTTGCGATCAATACGTCGAGCGCATTGCGTCCGTTGTTCGTGAACGCTTTGGCGTACAATAATGGTTTCAGTAAACGATATGCATAAATGGAACAGTTTATTCCATTTATGCATATTTTGTTTATACAGGGGTAAGCGATACACATTGACGTTTGCCTCTTTGTTGTTGTAAACTATTGTTGTTTGACATCTTACATGAAAGGAGGATAGCGGAAAAAAGTTTCACAAAAGCGCCTGGACTAAGCTTTGGACGGGAAAAAAGCTTAGTTGACGAGGAGGAGGTTTATCGAGTGTTCGGCGGATGCCTCCCGGCTGATGCGATGACAGCCGCAAGTTCTTTCTTAAAACAAAGAGGCGACTCTTTGCACAAAGGAAAGAACGTTCATCGCAAACAAATATTTTAAGGGGCAAGAGCCCCTTTCTTGCCCCTATCATTAGGGAGGATTTATTATGTGCGGAATCGTTGGTTATATTGGTGAACAACCAGCAAAAGAAATTTTATTGTACGGATTAGAAAAATTAGAATACCGTGGCTATGACTCGGCAGGGATTGCGTTATTAAACGAAAAAGGTGTTCATGTGTTTAAAGAAAAGGGACGCATTGCTGACTTGCGCGCGATTGTCGCAGAAGATGTCGATGCGCCGCTTGGCATTGGCCATACACGTTGGGCAACACATGGTGTACCGAACCGTGTTAACGCCCATCCACATCGAAGCACATCAGGCCGTTTTACGCTTGTGCACAATGGGGTAATTGAAAACTATGAATTGTTAAAACGCGATTATTTAGCACACGTATCCTTTACAAGTGATACAGATACAGAAGTCATTGTGCAGCTAATTGAAACGTTCGTGAACGACGGATTATCGGTAGAAGAAGCGTTTCGTAAGACGCTTTCGTTATTAAAAGGTTCGTATGCAATCGCGCTAATTGATGCCGAAAACGATGGTGTCATTTATGCGGCGAAAAACAAAAGCCCGCTTTTAGCTGGATTAGGCGAAGGATTTAATGTCGTCGCAAGCGATGCATTAGCGATGTTACAAGTGACAAATCGATATGTTGAGTTAATGGATAAAGAAATCGTCATTGTCACAAAAGAACATGTGACAATTAAAAAGTTAAATGGTGAAGTCGTAGAGCGTGCACCGTATGTAGCGGAATTAGATGCAAGCGACATTGAAAAAGGAACGTATCCTTACTACATGTTGAAAGAAATTGACGAACAACCGCTTGTCATTCGTCGTTTAATTGAAAAATATCGCAATGAACAAGGCGAGTTAGCGATTGATGAAGATATCGTGCAAGCAGTGAATGAAGCCGATCGTTTATATATTGTCGCATGCGGCACGAGCTATCATGCTGGTTTAGTCGGCAAACAATTGATTGAAAACTGGGCGAAAATCCCTGTCGAAGTGCATATCGCCAGCGAATTTTCGTACAACATGCCGCTTTTATCAGAAAAACCGTTATTTATTTTCATTTCACAAAGCGGAGAAACAGCGGACAGCCGTGCGGTGCTTGTACGCACGAAAGAGCTTGGCCATAAATCGTTAACGATTAC
>NZ_JAILZV010000119.1 GCF_023512315.1 Anoxybacillus sp. | reverse complement strand
AATGCCGCTGAAGTGCATCATGAATTGCTAAAACGTGGTGTGCCTATTGATATCGTGACTGACCAAACGTCTGCCCATGATCCGTTAAACGGTTATGTGCCAGAAGGATTGTCATTACAAGAAGCAGCGGAATTACGAAAAAACAATCCAAACGAATACGTCCGCCGCTCGAAACAAAGCATGGCAAAACATGTGGAAGCAATGCTAGAATTCCAAAAACGCGGGGCGATTGTATTTGACTACGGCAACAATATTCGCCAAGTTGCCAAAGACGAAGGAGTCGAAAATGCGTTTTCGTTCCCAGGGTTTGTTCCTGCCTATATTCGTCCGCTATTTTGCGAAGGAAAAGGACCGTTTCGTTGGGCAGCGCTATCCGGCGACCCAGAAGATATTTATCGCACCGATGCGCTCATTAAAGAGCTATTCCCAGAAAACGAGGCACTGTTACGCTGGATTGACATGGCGCAAAAGAAAGTGGCGTTTCAAGGGCTTCCTGCCCGCATTTGCTGGCTTGGTTATGGCGAGCGGGTAAAAATGGGGCTAGCAATCAATGAATTAGTGCGTAAAGGCGAAATAAAGGCACCGATTGTCATCGGGCGCGACCATTTAGATTGCGGTTCCGTCGCTTCGCCAAACCGCGAAACAGAAGCGATGAAAGACGGTAGCGATGCCGTTGGGGATTGGGCAGTGCTCAATGCACTCATTAACACGGCGGCTGGAGGGTCATGGATTTCGTTCCATCATGGCGGTGGGGTTGGCATGGGCTATTCGCTGCATGCAGGAATGGTCGTTGTTGCCGATGGAACGGATTTAGCGAAAGAACGGCTCGAACGAGTGTTAACGACTGACCCGGGCATGGGGATTATTCGCCATGCAGATGCAGGCTATGAACGAGCGATTGAAGTAGCACAAGAAATGAACATCCATATCCCGATGTTAAGGGGGTAATTTGATGGACACACTAATTGTGAATATCGGGCAATTGTTAACAATGGAAGGGAACGGACCGGTAAAGGGGGAGCAGATGAAGACGCTCCCCTTGATGGAACAGGCAGCGATCGGAATAAAAGATGGGCGTGTGGCGTGGATTGGCAGCAATGAAGAAACGAAAACAATTTCTGCCAAACATATCATTGACGCAGAAGGGAAACTTGTGACACCAGGGCTTGTTGATCCGCATACACACCTTGTATTTGCTGGCTCGCGCGAACATGAACTACCGCTAAAGCAGCAAGGTGTTCCGTATTTAGACATTTTAAAGCGTGGTGGTGGTATTTTGTCGACCGTACGCGCGACGCGAGCAGCAAGCGAAGAAGAGCTGTACGAAAAAGCACGCGTTCATTTGGATCGCATGCTTTCGTACGGGGTGACAACGGTCGAAGCAAAAAGTGGCTACGGATTAGACGAGGAAACAGAATGGAAACAATTGCGTGTGGCGAAGCGCCTACACCAAACGCACCCCGTAGAAGTTGTGTCAACGTTTTTAGGCGCACACGCGATTCCTACAGAACATCAAGACCATCCGGATGTTTTTTTGCAGCAAATGGTCGACTTCATGGATGTCATTAAACAAGAGCAGCTTGCCGAGTTTGCCGACATTTTTTGTGAAACAGGGGTATTTACGGTCGAACAATCGCGCATCTTTTTACAAAAAGCAAAAGAAAAAGGGTTTGCTGTTAAAATTCATGCCGATGAAATTGATTCGCTAGGTGGAACGGAGCTAGCGGTCGAGATCGGAGCGGTAAGCGCCGATCATCTTGTTGGAGCATCTAGCGCAGGGATTCATCAACTTGCCCATTCAAACACCATCGCTGTATTGCTTCCTGGGACGTCTTTTTATTTAGGGAAAGGAAAGTATGCAAACGCGCGGCAAATGATCGACGAAGGGGCGGCGGTGGCGCTTGCGACAGATTTTAACCCAGGTAGCTCGCCAACAGAAAATTTGCAATTCATTATGACGCTTGCTGCACTATATTTACGAATGACTCCAGAAGAAATTTGGCATGCGGTAACCGTCAATGCGGCATATGCGGTCAATCGCGGACAAGACGCAGGGCGAATTATGGTTGGAAGAAAAGCGGATATCGTCCTATGGGATGCGCCGAATTATATGTATGTACCATACCATTACGGAATCAATCATGCCCGAATGGTTCTAAAAGAAGGGAAAGTGGTGAGCGAAAGGGGAAAAGGCGATGTTTTCGTATCTTAAAGAAGCAGGAAAGGCAACTTTTCAAGACCGCTACGTGACAAAAGCAAATGAATTGTTCGTTCCGTGGGATGGGAACCAGGGGGGTAACATCGGCGTAATTGGTGTACCGCTGTCTAAATCATCGATTAGCCATTCTGGTGCGGCATTTGCCCCACAAGCGATTCGGCAAGCGCTGTCGTTTTATAGCACGTACTCCGTTGAAACAGGGATTGATTTAGCAGATGTTGTTGTCACTGATTATGGGGATATTATGATGCACCCGACCGATATCGTTGAATCACAAAGACGCATTGCGGAAACAGTCGAGCAAGTCGTTGCTTTATATCCCGAGTCGAAGTGGATTGCCCTCGGCGGCGACCATTCCATTACGTGTCCAGTCGTGAGCGGCTGGCAAAAGCAAAAAGGGAAAATTGGCATTATCCAGTTCGATGCCCATCACGATTTACGCAACTTAGAAGACGGAGGACCAACAAACGGTACGCCATTTCGTCGGTTAATCGAAGCGGGCGTCATCGATGGCAGTCAACTTGTGCAAATTGGGTTGCGCGACTTTGCGAATAGCCGCGCGTATACGGAATACGGAAAACAATGTGGAGTGACGATGTATACGATCGAAGAGGTGTATCGCCTCGGCATTCAAACGATTATCGAAAAAAGCATGCAGATGTTATCCGGTGTGGACGCGGTATATGTATCGGTCGATATGGACGTGCTTGACCAAGCATTTGCCCCTGGGTGTCCAGCGATTGGGCCAGGTGGGATGGATAGCCGCACGCTGTTGCACGCCATTTCGCTACTTGCGCGCTATGATAAGGTGCAGGCAATGGACATTGTCGAAATCGACCCGACGATTGATTTTCGCCAAATGACAAGCCGGCTAGCGGCATGGGTAATTTTACAGTTTTTAAAAGAAAAAAGCGGTAGGCAACCCGGTTGAGCCGGGTTGCTATTTTTTGTAAAAAAACAAGAAGGTTGCTCTTTATGGTTGTTTCGTATAAGATGAGAGAAGATAGCTAGTCTCAAAAAAGGAGAAAAGATCAGTGTCTGCAGAAGCGTTAGCGGCGTTCATCAAAATTGTGATGATTGACATCATTTTGTCGGGGGATAATGCGGTTGTCATTGCGATGGCTACTCGGAAGTTAGCGAAAGAACAACGAAACAAGGCGATTTTTTGGGGGACAGGCGGTGCAGTTGTTTTACGGATTTTATTTGCGGCACTCATCGTCTTTCTTTTAAACATTCCGTTTGTCCATTTAGTCGGTGGGTTGTTATTGCTCTGGATTGCGTATAAAGTGTTGCTAGAACAAGAAGAAGAAGCCAACATTCGATCTTCTGACCGGTTGTTTCAAGCGGTGTGGACGATTATTGTAGCAGATGCGGTGATGAGTCTAGATAACGTAGTGGCAGTAGCTGGTGCGTCTGAAGGTCATATCGGCATGATTGCTTTTGGGGTAGCCATTAGCATTCCGATTATGATTTTCGGCTCGAAAGCAATTGTAGCGGCAATGGAAAAACATAAATGGATTATGTATGCGGGATCAGGCATTTTAGCATGGACCGGAGGAAAAATGATGATGGAAGATGAAGGATTTATGCGCCTATTGCATCTTTCGCACGGACCAATGACGCATGCGATTGCCGCGGGGTTGACTGTTTTTGTGTTAGCTGCTGGCTATATCACAAACAAAAAGGCGGAAGCACAAAGCAAAAAAGAACGAATGATTTAAAAGCTAGCATCTCGCTAAGATGCTAGCTTTTTCCCTGTTTATCGATCTGTAACGATGATATAGGCTGCCTTAACGGGACCATGAACGCCAACGACTAAGTTCATTTCGATATCGGCGGAGTTGCTTGGTCCGGTAATAAAGTTAATGCAAGAAGGTACGATCCGCCCTATTTCGATTTGCTTGTGAATGAATGCTGCCGCTTGGGTCATGCGCGGAACGATCGTGCTTTTGGGGATGATAGCAATATACGTTCGCGGCAAAAAGCTGACCGACCGTCCTTTACCGGCATCGCTAAATAAAACAACCGTCCCGGATTCTGCTAACGTCATATCGCTGAACGTAATGCCGACGTTTGCTTTTTCTGCCCATTCAATATTTTTTCGCCCAGCCGAAGCGTCCCAAATGTGTACGTCAACGTTTTCGCTTGGCCATTCGGCTTCCAATAATGGTAACAATCCATACTCGGAAAACCGTTGGTCGTCCCACGTGACAATAGGTCCGCCGCCGTATTGTTCGACTACTTGCTTCAATGTAGTGGCGAGAGCGTCCGCAGTGGTCGCCACAAAATCAGTATGAATGCGGGAGCATTGTGCTTCTAATGCAGAAAGCAATTCCTCTTGACTATATCCTTGAAACACTGTCCATTGCGGCGTGTAATTCCAATTCGGCCGGTGAACGTCTGAAAGGATCTGTTCCCGTCCAAGCTGTCTAGCAATTGTTTGAAGAAACGTGTCGCGGTTATAAATCATTCCCATCTCTCTCCCTCTCTTTCCGATGTTCCCGGAACCAATCGCGGAACCGTTCTTTTGCCGGAGCTGGAAATTCGCGAATTTCCGTCCATGCTTTTAACGGTCCGATTCCTTTGACAATGCGTTCGTCAGTCGTGAACGGCTGAAGTGCATTTGGCGCTACTTTCGAGCCAAGTTTGTAGAGAAGGGAAGACGCAGCACCTAACCCGAACGCTTTCATCGCTAGTTTTTCAGAAATCGGTGCTTTTCCTTCCCGCTCGACAATGATTTGCCGGTGCTTTAAAAGCAACTCATGAAGCGGGATTTTTACCGGACATGCTTCCGTACAGGCAGCACATAGTGTAGAGGCGTACGGCAATTCTTTGTAATCGTCGTATCCGCCCAAAAGTGGCGAAAGCACAGCGCCGATTGGTTCGGAATAAATTGAGCCGTACGAATGTCCACCGATATGGCGGTAGACGGGACAAACGTTGACGCACGCTGCACAGCGAATGCACTGCAACACTGGTTGAAATTCCGTGCCGAGAATGCTCGATCGCCCGTTATCGACAATCACTAAATGAAACTCTTCTGGTCCATCGACATCTCCTTCGTCACGCGGCCCGGTGAGGACGGTAATATAACTTGTGAGCTTTTGCCCAACCGCACTTCTTGTTAGTAAGCTAACGAGCACTTCCATTTCTTCAAAAGTCGGTACGATCCGTTCCATACCCATGACGGTGATTTGTGTTTTTGGCAATGCGGTCACTAAATCCGCATTTCCTTCGTTTGTCACAAGCGTGATCGACCCAGACTCAGCAATCGCGAAGTTGCAGCCGGTAATGCCGACATCTGCGGTTAAATATTCGTTGCGCAGCATTTTCCGCGCATGTGCGGCTAATTCTTCTGGTTTTTCTGTTTTGTCATACGCCAATTTTTTTCGAAAGACGTCGCGAATTTGTTCCTTGTTTTTATGAAGGGCAGGAGCAACGATATGGGATGGTGGGTCGTGATCATCGATTTGCAAAATGTATTCGCCAAGGTCGGTTTCGATGACTTCGCAGCCGGCTGCCTCAAGCATGGCATTCAAATGAATTTCTTCTGTCACCATTGATTTGGATTTCACAATTTTTTTTGCGTTCTTTTTAATGACAACCTCACGAATGTACTGATTCGCTTCTTCTGCGGTTTGTGCGAAAAACACATGGCCACCGCGTTTGGCAACGTTTTCACTTAGCTGCATTAAATAATAGTCAAGATGGAGAAGTGTATGCTGCCGAATTTGTTCGCCAAGCGCTCGCCACTCTTCCCAGTTTCCAAGTTCTTCTGCAGCATCGAGCCGACGTGTTCGTAGACGTTCTTGTGCGCCAGCGACGGCTCCGCGCATAAACGAATTATGAAGCCCTGCTTCGACCCGTTGATGAAAGGAGTCTGCTCCAATTTTCATTGCCATCTTCTCTTCCCCCCTTTAGCGGCTGTTGAGCACTTCGGCGATATGCATAACTCGGATTCGTTTTCCTGTTCGTTCGAGCCGTCCGCCAATGTTCATTAAACACCCACAGTCTGCGCCGATGAGATAGTCTGCATTTGTTTCTTCTATATAGCGGACTTTTTCATCAACCGTTTGCTCAGAAATCGGTCCCATTTTGACAGAAAACGTACCGCCAAACCCGCAACAATTATGGGCGTTTGGAAGCGGAACGACTTCGAGTCCTTCGACATGTTTTAATAGCCGAGACGGGGCATCTTTTACGCCCAGCAGCCTAGTCATATGGCAAGAAGTATGATAGGTCGCCCGCCCTTTGAGTTTAGCACCGACGTTCTCGACTTTTAATACATCGACTAAAAATTGCGTTAATTCATACGTTTTTTCAGCTACTTTTTTTGCTTTTGCTTCCCACTCTTGGTCATGTTGAAAAATATGCGGATATTCTTTAAACATTGTTGCGCAAGAACCGGATGGGGTGACGATATATTGGGCGTGTTCAAACGTGCGAATCATATGTTTCATCGCTTCCTTTGCTTCTTTGACATAGCCGCTATTGTAGGCGGGCTGTCCACAGCACGTTTGCGCCTCTGGAAACTCTACTTCACAGCCTAACCGCTCTAGCAATTCGACCGTTGCTTTTCCGACATTAGGGTGAAACAAGTCGACTAAACATGTAATAAATAACGTGACTTTCAAATCTCCCTTCCCCCTTTTTCATGACAGGTCAACTGGTCATCAGATGACTTTGACACTATTATATATCAATTTTTAAAAAAAGAAAGCGCACAATGGGCGCTTACGAAGAAAAAAGATATTTTTTTAGTACGTTTTCAACGTTAGATAAATGATTTCGCATTCGTTCTTGAGCGGCTTCTGCATCTTTGTTTTGGATTGCGGCAAAAATTTGCATATACTCATCAAGCAGCTGTTCGCTTGTCGCTTGCTTAGAAAACAACCAAATTCGTCGCGTTTCTCGCATCGTTTCAATCATCATTTCTGATACGTTGTTCATTAAGCTCACTAAAATCGGATTTTGCGATGCAGCAGCAATCGCCATATGAAATAAAAAGTCTGCTCGTTCGCCAAGCTCTTCGTTTCCAGCGACAATACCTTGTTCCATTTGTCGCAACGCATATTGCATTGCCTCTAAATCTTGTTCTTTTCGTCTTCGTGCCGCAACGCCGGCGGCACCGACTTCGAGCAGCTGGCGTACCTCCACTAAGTGAGCGATATCTTCTTTGCGCATAAGTGCAGCGATAGAAATCGGAAACGACAGCATGGCGGGGTCAAATTCCCTTACGTACGTTCCTTCGCCTTGTTTTAATTCGATTAATCCCATTGCTTTTAAAGCGGTTAACGCTTCGCGAATTGCTGCGCGCCCTACTTGAAAGTTTTCCGCCAATTGCTGAACGGAATCTAACTTGTCCCCTGGTTTTAGTACTCCATTTTTAATCATTTGAAAAATGGCTTCCGCTACTTCTTCATAAATTTTTTTCGGCTTAATCTGTTTGTATTCCAAAAAAAGTCACCTCATAACTGTAAAAACTCATCATATTATATTATACAAAAATTTTGAAGGCAAAAGAGCGAAAGAAATTTCAAAAAATTTTCTTTTTTCTCTTGTTTTTTTTGTACATTACTTCTATAATTTGAATCAATAATGATCATAAGGTCATCAGATGACTTAACCATCAGTTTTATCATGGGAGAAATTGGCGAAACAGAAAGGGGAGGTTTTTATGTGGAAACAAGATTTTACGCCAGTTGCTGATCAATTGGCGCTGTCAGCGGTTGTTGCCCTTATTCCGATTTTATATTTCTTTTGGGCTCTGGCAGTAAAGCGCATGAAAGGGTATATGGCGGGGCTGACGACGCTAGCCATTGCGCTGGTTGTTGCTGTAATCGCTTACAAAATACCACTCGGCATGGCGGTCATGTCAGTAACGCAAGGAGCGGTGTATGGACTGTTGCCAATCGGTTGGATTATTATCACGTCTGTCTTTTTATATAAGCTGACGGTAAAAACGGGGCAGTTTGATACGATTCGCAACTCGGTGTTGTCGATTACGGAAGACCGTCGGTTGCAAGCGTTGCTAATCGCCTTTTCATTTGGTGCATTTTTAGAAGGGGCAGCAGGATTTGGAGCACCGGTTGCAATTTCCGTCGCATTGCTTGTCGGTTTAGGATTTAATCCTTTATACGCTGCTGGACTTTGTTTAATCGCGAATACAGCGCCAGTTGCGTTTGGCGCTATTGGGATTCCGATTACCGCTGTTGCTGGTCCGACGGGCATTCCAGCGATGGACATTTCGAAAATGGTCGGTCGCCAGTTGCCTTTTTTATCTGTATTTATTCCGTTTTACCTTGTGTTAATCATGGCCGGATGGAAAAAGACGGTCGAAGTATTACCAGCGATTTTAGTATCCGGTGTGTCGTTTGCGCTTACCCAATATGCAAGTTCCAATTTTTTAGGACCGGAATTACCGGATATTTTATCGGCGCTCGTTTCGTTAGTCGCCTTAGCTGTGTTTCTAAAAGTTTGGAAGCCGAAAAGCGTGTATCGGTTTGCCAATGACGCTCATTCCGAAGTAGCGGCATCTTCGCAACACACGACCCATACAAGCGGTGAAGTATTCAAGGCATGGTCTCCGTTTTTAGTATTAACCGCATTTATTTCCATTTGGGGAATTCCGCAAGTAAAGTTAGCCTTAACAGGACATTACGAAGGAACGAACGCTTTGTTGAAAGCGCTTAATTCACTAGGCGTTTCGTTAACATTTATGCCGGAAGTACCTGGATTAAGTAACAAAATTGTGAATGCGAGCGGGCAACCGATTTTAGCTGTCTATAAATTAGAATTGCTCGGGGCAGCCGGAACGGCAATTTTATTTGCCGCGATTGTCACGAAATTTATCGTCCGTATTTCTTGGCGGGAATGGGTTGCGACGTTTGGCGAAACGCTTAACGAATTGAAGTTTCCAATTATTACGATTGCTTCAGTCGTCGGATTTGCCTATGTCACGAACGCTTCTGGCATGAGCACAACGCTCGGGATGGCATTGGCGAAAACAGGTTCTCTCTTTGCGTTCTTCTCGCCGTTTTTAGGATGGCTCGGTGTATTTATTACCGGCTCAGATACGTCGTCCAACTTGCTATTTGGCAATTTGCAAAAAGTAACCGCAACATCGCTCGGCATGAATCCTGTGCTTGCGGTAGCAGCGAATTCATCCGGCGGGGTTGTCGGAAAAATGATTTCCCCTCAATCGATTGCCGTCGCCTGTGCCGCAGTAGGGTTAGCGGGCAAAGAATCCGACTTATTCCGTTTTACGGTAAAACATAGTATTTTCTTAATCATTTTAATTGGTATTCTAACATTCTTGCAGTCAACGGTATTATCGTGGATGATTCCTTGATAGGGAC
>NZ_JAILZV010000118.1 GCF_023512315.1 Anoxybacillus sp. | reverse complement strand
CGAACCGCTTTATTCACTTCATCCCCCATCACGAGTTGCCCACGGGGGTTAACGACATAGAAAAAAAACTGATCTTCGCTTAAAAACAGAACGTTTTGTTCATCGAGAAAATCGAGTATCGTTTGTTTGGCTAAAATGTCTTCCATCGCCTTTCTTTCTTGATCGGCAAGGGTATTTATCCGCCGCTCTTGATCGTTCGTAATCATCACATAAAAAATCGAATATACAATCACGATAAACAGCGTTAAAAACACCATTAGCATCCCGCTATACAGCGCGGTGAGGCGAAACTGTGTTAGGCGGAACATATCTCGATTGTTTTTGCGCCAAAACGCTAAAATGTTAGTCTTCAATTTTATACCCCACCCCGCGCACCGTTTGAATTATATCTTCCTCTAACTTTTTCCGCAATAATTTGACAGTTGCATCAATCGTTTTCATCGACACGTCCGCATCATAGCCCCAAATGCGGTCAAGCAGTGTCTCCCGCGTTAAAACACGCCCCTTATTTTGCAAAAGCAAATCAAGCAATTGAAATTCGCGTGGCGTTAGTAAAATTTCTTTTTCCCCGCGATGAAGCGTATGGCTTGTCCGATTTAGCACAAAATCTTTAAAGCGGACGACCTCCTCTTGAATCGGCACGAACGTGCGGCGAGACAGCGCTTTTAACCGCGCGACAAGTTCATCAATTTCAAACGGCTTGACGAGATAATCATCCGCTCCCGCTTCGAGCCCTTGTACCCGGTCTTGTACCGCATCTTTCGCCGTCAACATTAAAATCGCGCCTGAATAGCCTTGTTTCCGCAATTGTTTGCACACGTCTACCCCATCTTTACTCGGCAACATCCAATCTAAAATAAGCACATCGTAAAACGACGCCAGCGCATATTCGTACGCATCTTCGCCGTCTTGTACCCAGTCCACTTTATCCGCCCCTTTTTTCTTTAGCATATGGACGATTAACTCTCCTAAGTAAAGATCGTCTTCCGCTAAAAGCAGCTTCATTTTCCACCCTTCTTTCCACGCAAAATTTCTACTCAAATCATACCAAATTTTGATGAAAAAAAAGTGAAAACTTTGTACAATGAAAGAAAATACATTTTTTATCAAAATAACAAAAAATACGAAACTATTTTTCCTCGTCCGCGTATTACATAATGACCCGGGGAAAGGATGTGATGCCATGTTCGGATATCCGATCGAAACGGTGTATTTAGTTGTTCTTATCATCAGTGGCAGCTTGACGTTTTTGTACATTTTATTAAGCGACGTATTAGACGGCATTTGGCACGTACCAGACCATCCTTTATTGAGCCCGCAGCTTATTTTCTCGTTTTTCACCGTCTTTAGTGCGGGAGGATATTTGTTTGAAAAATATACCGATATGCCGTCAAGCACCATCGGCTTGTTGAGTGCGGGGATTGCATGCATTGTCGTGCTACTTTTACACTTCTTCGTCTTTATCCCGCTTCGTTCCGCCGAAGCATCGCTTCATTACAATGAAATGGATTTAGAAGGGAGTGTAGCGAAAGTAATTGTCCCTGTACCAACGGACGGATTTGGGGAAATTTTAATTGAGCGAACGAGCGGAGCAATTGCCAAACCAGCGAAAAGTTTGCAAAACGAAGAAATTGCGAGTGGAACAGAAGTCATTATCATTAAGATGGAAAGCGGCGTCGCCACTGTGGCGAAGCGTAATCCATACGATATTTCGTGAGAGGGGAAAGAAAAGATGATACCGATATTAATCGTAATTGGAGTCGTTGTTTTCTTGCTTCTTGGGCTGATTGCAGTATTTATGTTACGTTATCGCACGGTCGGTCCAGATGAGGCGCTAATTGTTACAGGGAGCTACCTTGGCAGTAAAAACGTCCATGTCGATGAATCAGGAAACAAAATTAAAATCGTCCGCGGCGGTGGAACGTTTGTGGTGCCGATTTTCCAACAAGCGGAACCGCTTAGCTTATTGTCGATTAAACTAGACGTACAAACGCCGGAAGTATATACGGAACAAGGCGTTCCAGTGATGGCGGATGGTGTAGCGATCATTAAAGTCGGCAGTTCGATTGGCGAAATTGCCACGGCCGCGGAGCAGTTTTTAGGAAAAACACGTCAAGATATGGAGAATGAAGCGAAAGAAGTGTTAGAAGGGCACCTTCGTTCGATTCTCGGTTCGATGACAGTCGAAGAAATTTATAAAAACCGCGACAAATTTTCACAAGAAGTGCAGCGGGTCGCATCGCACGATTTAGCGAAAATGGGGCTTGTCATCGTGTCGTTTACGATTAAAGACGTGCGTGACAAAAACGGCTATTTAGACGCGCTCGGGAAGCCGCGTATCGCGCAAGTAAAACGTGATGCCGATATCGCAACAGCCGAAGCGGAAAAAGAAACGCGCATTAAGCGGGCCGAAGCCGATAAAGAAGCGCGCAAAGCAGAGTTAGAGCGGTTGACGGAAATTGCGGAGGCGGAAAAAATTAACCAGTTGAAGCTCGCTGAATTCCGTCGCGAACAAGATATCGCCAAAGCGCGCGCCGACCAAGCGTATCATTTAGAAGAAGCAAAAGCAAAACAAGAAGTCACCGAGCAACAAATGCAAATTAAAATTATCGAGCGGCAAAAGCAAATTGAGCTCGAAGAAAAAGAAATTTTGCGCCGTGAGCGCCAGTACGACTCTGAAGTGAAGAAAAAAGCCGATGCCGACCGTTATGCCGTCGAACAAGCGGCTGTTGCGGCAAAGGTGAAGCAAATTGCCGAAGCGGATGCGCAAAAATATCGAATCGAAGCAATGGCAAAAGCCGAAGCGGAAAAAATTCGCCTCGATGGATTGGCGAAAGCGGAGGCAGAAAAAGCAAAAGGGGAAGCGGAAGCAGAAGTTATCCGCCTAAAAGGATTGGCGGAAGCAGAAGCGAAGCAAAAAATCGCCGAAGCGTTCGAACGGTACGGCCAAGCGGCGGTACTCGACATGATTTTAAAAATGCTTCCTGAATATGCAAAACAAGTTGCTAGCCCGCTTGCGAATATTGAGAAAATTACCGTTGTCGATACTGGTTCCAACAGTGCAAACGGCGGTGCCAACCGCATCACCAGCTATGCGGCGAACTTAATGGCGACGTTACAAGAATCGCTCAAAGCATCCTCTGGCATTGACGTTAAAGAGCTTTTAGAAAACTTATCTGGAAAGAGTGTACCGACGCAACCGGTGGAAAAAGAGTAATCGTAGAGAGACTGGCAAAGCGCCAGTCTTTTCATCTTTTGAGGCGAAATCATTGCAACGATTCGTTGATTTCGGTATTATGTTAAATAGTGGAATCGATTGAAAACATACATTAGGATGATGGAATATGAAGCGAGCGAGAATTATTTACAATCCAACGTCAGGACGAGAGTTATTTAAAAAGCATTTGCCAGAGGTGCTCATTCAGCTGGAGCAAGCGGGATATGAAACGTCTTGCCATGCGACAACAGGGGCGGGCGATGCGACTGAGGCGGCGAGAAAGGCGGTGGAACGCCGGTTTGATTTAGTCGTTGCCGCCGGAGGAGACGGAACGATTCATGAAGTTGTCAATGGCATTGCTAACCAAGAATATCGCCCGAAATTAGGCATTATTCCGGTCGGCACGACGAACGATTTTGCGCGGGCGATTGGCGTACCGCGGACGATTGAAGGGGCGTGTGAAGTCATTACGACAGGAGAAGCAGTGCCGATTGATATCGGCTGTGTGATGAACGAAGGGAAGACGCGCTATTTTATTAACATTGCCGGCGGCGGTCGTCTTACGGAATTGACGTATGAAGTGCCAAGTAAACTAAAAACGATGCTCGGACAACTTGCGTACTATTTAAAAGGAATAGAAATGTTACCGTCCATTAAAGCGACCGAAGCGCGAATTGAGTATGACGGGAAAGTGTACGAAGGCGAAATTATGCTATTTTTAGTGTCGCTCACGAACTCCGTCGGTGGGTTTGAAAAATTAGCCCCCGATTCGTCGCTAAATGACGGGATGTTTGATTTAATCATTTTAAAGAAAACGAATTTGGCGGAATTTATTCGCATCGTGACGCTTGCCTCAAGAGGAGAGCATATTAACGATCCAAATTTAATTTACACAAAAGCAAACCGTATTAAAGTAACTGCCCCAAACAATATGCAGCTTAATTTAGACGGTGAGTATGGGGGCTTGTTGCCGGGAGAGTTCGTCAATTTATATCGGCATTTAGAAGTGTTTGTTCCAAAGGAAAAAGCGGAACAAATGAGAACAGGATTTTAGGGACGTCCTGTTCTCTTTTTGTGTTCGTACCAATCGTGTGGTACAATCAATCCAGTATTTTGAGGAAAGGGAAGTAGGAGTAATGGCAAACGTAGACATTCCAGTAACAAAAAACGACTATTACGACGTGACGTTTGAAGATTTAACGCACGATGGTGCCGGAGTGGCAAAAATCGATGGCTTTCCGATTTTTGTTGCGAACGGGCTGCCGGGAGAAAAGGCAAAAATTAAAGTTATTAAAGTGAAAAAAGGCTATGGCTACGGCCGTTTAATTGAAGTATATGAGCCAAGTGCGGATCGTGTAGAGGCACCGTGTACGGTTTATAAGCAGTGCGGGGGCTGTCAGCTGCAGCACCTTAGCTATGAAGGGCAATTGAAAGCGAAACATAAGCAGGTAAAAGAAGTATTGGCCCGCATCGGGAAAATTGAAGATGTCACGGTCCATCCCGTTCTGGGGATGAACGACCCGTGGCGATATCGAAACAAAGCGCAAGTGCCCGTCGGTGAGCGTGAAGGCGGACTGGTGGCAGGTTTTTACAAAGAGCGCAGCCATGACATTATCGACATGGAATCTTGTCTGATTCAACAAGCAATGAACGACACGGTTGTGCAGACAGTGAAAGCGATTTGCGAGCAATACAACATCCCAGCTTACAACGAACAAACGCATAAAGGCGTCCTTCGCCATATTATGGCTCGCTATGGGGCAACGACGAAAGAAGTAATGGTCGTTTTGATTACGCGCACGGAGGAGCTGCCGCATAAAAAGAAAATTATTGAGGAAATTGTTGCTCGCGTCCCGAATGTAAAATCGATTGTGCAAAATATTAATCCGAAGCGAACGAATGTTATTATGGGGGAAGAAACGCGCGTGCTATGGGGCTCGGAATATATTTATGATTATATTGGCGACATTCGGTTTGCGATTTCTGCCCGGTCTTTTTATCAAGTAAACCCAGAACAAACGAAAGTGTTGTACGAAAAAGCGTTGGAATATGCGGAGTTGACAGGAGAGGAAACGGTCATTGACGCCTACTGTGGCATCGGAACGATTTCGCTCTTTTTAGCAAAAAATGCAAAAAAAGTATACGGGGTCGAAATCGTTCCAGAAGCGATTGAAGACGCGAAACGGAATGCTGAACTAAACGGCGTGACCAATGTAGAATTTGCGGTCGGAGAGGCGGAGGTCGTCATTCCGAAATGGTACGAGCAAGGGATAAAAGCAGATTGTATTGTCGTCGATCCACCGCGCAAAGGTTGTGACGAATCGTTATTGCAAACGATCATTGCCATGAAACCGAAGCGTGTAGTGTACGTTTCCTGCAACCCAGCTACCCTCGCCCGTGACTTGCGCATGTTAGAAGACGGCGGCTACAAAACGCTCGAAGTCCAGCCGGTCGACATGTTTCCGCATACCGTGCATGTGGAGTGTGTGGCAAAATTAACCTTGAAATGTAAAGCATAAATAAACTCTTGCAAAAATCAAAACAAAGTTGTGCAAAAGGGCAGGAGCAAGGCAGGGGAAAGGAGAGAGGGAAAAGGGAAAACCCTTATTCCTCAAACCTTTTCCCTGTCTTTCTATCACGACTTTATTTTCAATCATAATAAAGTTCTGCCAGAAAAAATCGAATCAAAAATCGGGAAAATGAGTGATTCGTGCACGACTTTATTATGAATGGAAAAATATAGGTGGCGTAGGAATAAGGGTTGAAGGGGTGGAGAGTAGCAAGGGTTTATTATGACTGAACAGAAATTTGTAAACACCAAATAAATTCGTTCCACTTGGAAAATAACCATTCATAAGGGAGATACGGAAATGGAGTACAGAATCGAGCATCTTGATTTTGCATTAAGGATTGTAGGGAAGAGAAAGTCGGTAAAAACTAGTAAAGCTTTTAAAGCGGTTCCTATCCTTTGGGATCATGCAAAAAAAGATGGGTTCATGGAAGCGCTGATTCATATGGCGTGGGAAAATCCTAAATGCACACTAGAGAGTATTTTAGGTGTTTGTGAGAAAAAGGCTACCATTAAAGACGAGCAATTTGATTATTTTATGGGGGTAAGATATGATGGGGAGGCTCCGGGCGATATGGAAACTCTCGTTATTCCGCCAAGTTTATGGGCAGTTTTTCCGAATGTTGTAGATGCGTGGAAACGATTGTATTCCGAATGGCTCCCAACTTCTGGTTATGCACTTGCTGATTTACCATGTATCGAGTGTTATTATGACCCGAAACACAATCCAAGAAGTGAGTTATGGGTTCCTATTACCCTAAAATAATTGATATGTATCTTGTTGCCGTGAGGATAGTTTTACGCCCTCAAAATAAGTTTTGCAACACGTTCCGCCGCTTAGGTAGGACAAATTCGATAAGGGATGAATATGATGATACAAATCATTAGGATGTTATTTGGGCTCGTTGGGTTGGTCAGTGCCATCACATGGAAAAATTAAAAAATAGCATTTCCTGTCCATTCTGTCCGGTCTATGTCCACGGAAAAATGAGAGAACGATTTAAGTTTCTGTTATTGAGCATTTAGGAAAGGGGTTCCCCTTTCCTTTCTTATTCATTAATTAGTTGTTTTCGTTCGGTAAAACAATTCCTAATTTTTTAAGCTTAGCTTTCCAAGCATCGGCAACTTCTCGTCTGATTTCATCAACCTTTTTCCCCTCCGTATTAATGCCTAATTTTTTCGCTTCGTTGATGAGTTGCTGGTCATGAATGAGCCGATGGAGTTCGCGCATGTTTTTTCCAGATGTGTAAATGCCAAGCTGCTTTGCTTTTTCAATGATGAACGCTTCCCTAACTTCTCTTTCGACTGTTTGCATTGTTTTTCCTTTTGTTTCAATCCCATATTTGTTGGCCTTTTTATAAAGCATCGCTTTCCTCACGTCCTGATGAATTTCTTTCATTGATTTTCCATCTGTGCGAATGCCGTATTTTTTTGCTTCTTGCATCAGTTTTGTAGTTCTTACTTCTTTTAGAACTTCTTCGGTCGTTTTCCCTTCTGGATTAATGCCAAGCTGCTTTGCCTCATCTAATAAACGCGCTTTACGGTATTCCTTCCACACGTCGTTTAATGTTTTTCCTTTTGTTTCAATGCCATACGTTTTAATGCCTTGAAGCAATGAGTCGAGCTTTTTCCCTTTCATCAAACAATGGTGGTGTGTAAAGTGTTTTCCGTGTTCTCCTTTGAACGTTTCTGTTTGCGCGGAAATTTGGTTTATTTCTTTTGCAAATGCTGGGACACTCATTTTCCCGCCTAAAGCTAACGCACCTGCGAGCACTATTGTGAAAATTTTTTTACTCATCGTACGCCTCCTTTGATAATTGGTTACATTTTAAAGTGTACCCATTTAATAGGTTAAACATAAAATTTATGATTGCGAAATTAGGAACATTTTCCTCAAACGAGAGATGTTTATTTGTTTTCATTGATTCTTACGCTACTCTATGTTACTATATAGTAGTACTCAATATTATTGAATACCAACAAGATTGAGTACGTAGGAGGTGTTTTTTTGGATAATCTAAGCGAAATGCTGAAAGGGATTTTGGAAGGCATCGTACTAGAGATTATAAGCCGCGGCGAAATATACGGCTATGAGATTACGAAAAAGCTGCACGCGTTAGGTTTCCAAGGGATTGCGGAAGCGACGGTATATGCATTGTTGTTGCGGCTAGAAAAAAATAAGCTTGTGCACATTACGAAAAAACCGTCAGACATGGGGCCACCAAGAAAGTTTTATACGTTAAACGAGCGAGGATTTGAGGAATTAGCAGCTTTTTGGGCAAAGTGGGATTTTCTTAGTGAGCGTATTCATCTGTTACGAACGAATGGAGGAGAAAACAATGTTTAGCCATGAAATGAAAGAAAAAATCAAGCAATTTGCGAAAGAGCAAGCGCCATATTATTTAGAGGAAGCGGAGATGACGTATATGGAAAAGCTACGTCGGAGAACGGGGGAAACGAAAAGTAAACTGATGGCGAAGCTCGCGAAATTCAAAAGTCGCTCCGAAACAGCGATGGAAGCAGAAAACGACATGGTTCTCTACATGAGCGACTATATGAAAGATTTAATGGAACAAGGGCTATCGGAACAAGAAGCGTTTGAACGGGCGAAAGAGGAATTAAAGTTTCGCAGCGAAACGACAAAATCCGCTGATTTACAAGAACGGATTGTCGCGCACTATCACCATATGGACATTGCCGATTATGAAGCCGTTGGGTTATTTTACGGAGCGTTTGTTTTCTTAGGAATTTCGATTGGTGCGCTCATTGGTTTTATCGGCAGCGGTGGCTGGGAGATGTTTTTATCTGGCGGATGGATTCGCACGCTCATTGGTGCGATTATCGGCTTTTTGATCGGAACGGGATTAGGGCTTTTGAGCAACGCTATCATTGTGTTGAAACGAAAAAAGTAGTTCATAGGGGGAAGGGCATATGATGAGAAACGTGAGAAAAAACAAAGACCTCGGTATTTATGGCTTAGCGGCACAATGGTATGATCGCAACTCGCGAAAAAGCCGGCTTGCGGAAATGAAAGGATATGCTGATGAAGTGGCAAAGCATGTGACGGAAGGGGCTCACATATTAGAAGTCGCCCCTGGTCCAGGCTATTTGTCCATTGAACTGGCTAAAAGAGGATTTCACGTTACCGCTGTCGATATAAGTCCAGACTTTGTGGAAATCGCCCAACGTAACGCCAAGTGTTTCTGTAAACTTTATGGAAGGAAATGCATCTCACTTGCCTTTGGAAAATCACCGTTTTGATTTTGTAGTTTGCACGGCCGCTTTTAAAAATTTTAAAGAACCTGTCAAAGCGTTGTGTGAAATGTATCGTGTCCTGAAAGAAGGAGGCACGGCTCTCGTTATAGACATGAACCGTGAGGCGACAGATGAAGCGATTGAGCATGAAGTAAGCAAAATGAAAGGCCTTGACAAGTATTTCGTAAAATTTTCGTTTAAGACCTTTTTAAAACAAGGGGCTTATACAAAAGAAGAATTTGAAACATTTATTAAAGAAACACCGTTTAAAAACTATGACATAAGAAAAGAAGGGATTGGGCTATATGTGTATCTTTATAAATAGGAATTTTTCAAACCTGCTGTTCTTGGCAGGTTTTTTTGGTTGTTCATATTCCGTTCATAAAAGCGTGTTACGATTGCCATGTACGAAGCGATAAGGAGGAAAGATTGATGCAGAGATTCAATAGTGATTGGGCGATTGAAGCGAAAGGGCTTGTGAAAATATTTGGTGACAATCGTGCGGTCGATGGCGTTGATTTACACGTTCGCGCCGGTACGATTTA
>NZ_JAILZV010000117.1 GCF_023512315.1 Anoxybacillus sp. | reverse complement strand
TCTTGTTCGAGGGAAGAGGCAGAAAAGCTTGTGTTCAGTCATATGATTCTGTGTTTTTTAGTAAAATAATGGATAATCAACACTCGTGAAGCGAAAAAAATAAAGGAGAATTATAATGATTATTACAAACGAAGCGAAAGAGGCACTAGAGGAAATATTAAAGGAATATGGGAAAGCAGGGATTCGGTTTTCGGCAGCGGACGACACTCCGGTTGCGCTGTCGCTTGACGCACCAGAAGCAACGGATCGAGTAGAAATCATTAATGGCATTCAAGTCGCGATGGATGAACAGGCGCTTGCTTTGTTAGAACAGGTGACGCTTGATGTCGAAGAAACAGAAGAAGGCTTGCAGCTTGTTTTAGTTGGGCTATAATCCACTACTTTTAGCAGGAAGGTGTTGTGATGGCGATTCCTAATCAACGTGTAATGTCATTGGAAGAATTTTATCAGCTACGCGAATCGACTGAACAACGGCTAGAATATATGAACGGGGTTGTCTTGATGTCTCCTTCCCCTTCGACGAAGCATCAACGAATATCCGGACGAATGTATGTGTCGCTTTTTCATTTTTTTGAAAAAACAAATTGTGAAGTATTCCATGCACCGTTTGATATCGAATTGAAAAAAGAAGGGATCGAGGAAACAAACATTGTCATTCCTGATTTATCGGTCATTTGCGACAAAAGCGGACTAACAGAACAAAAATATATTGGAGTCCCGCCATTGATTGTGGAGATTTTAAGTCCTTCTAACCAAGCGCACGATTTAGTGGTTAAACTGAATTTGTATATGCGCTATGGCGTACAAGAATACTGGATTGTCAATCCAATGTTAGACAGTGTACAAGTATATGCATTAAACGGACAAGGGCAATATGAACAAATAGCGATTGCGAAAGAAAAAGGAACGATCGACTCGGCGGTTTTTCCGTCGTTTTCTGTCGACATCGAAACACTTTTTTTGTGAGTAGAAAGGAAGAAACCGTTGGATTTTGTAAAAGGAATACTTATTGGGTTATCCGTTGCCGCGCCGGTCGGACCGATTGGGCTATTGTGTATCCAGCGGACGATGACGCACGGAAGGGTTATCGGGTTTATCTCCGGGCTAGGAGCGGCGACAGCGGATGCGCTTTACGGCTTAATTGCAGGGCTTGGCTTTACTGCCGTTACGCACGTTCTTCTGGAGCAACAAACATGGATTCGCTTTATCGGAGGGCTGTTTCTCGCGTATTTAGGAATCCAAACGTTTCGCTTGAAAGCTGCTCGAACACCGGCGCAGGCGCGCGGAGGAAATGCATTTACCGCCTATCTATCAGTGCTTTTTTTAACCCTTTCTAACCCGATGACAATTTTATCGTTTCTTGCCGTTTTTTCTAGTCTTGGAATCTCGCCATCTTCCGTTTTTCTTTTTCTTTGTGGCGTCTTTTTCGGCTCGGCGTTATGGTGGCTTTTTTTGAGCGGAATGGTCGGATTGTTTAGGCAACGACTCGAAGAACGGTATTTAACGATGATTAATCGGTTATCCGGACTGCTTCTTTTAGGATTTGCGGTATCGGCGATATACGGCATATTTTAGCCAACAGCGATTTTTGTCCGACACGCGCTGTCGAACGGAAATCGCTGTTTTCATAAGAAAAAACTCTTGTTTTTTCTGAAAGTTCTAAATTATAATACAAGTAACATACTAACCGGTTAGTATAAAATGTGTACATCATTTTTTGAATGGGAGAGGGGATTATGTTTTTACGTCTGACCGACGAACAGAAAATGGTGCAAAAAGCGATTCGCAAATTTGTCGAAAAAGAGTTAATGCCGCTTGAAAACGACGTGTTGCGCAACGAACGAGAAGGACGACCAAGCCTTCCGAAAGAAACGTTGAAACAATTACAGTTGAAAGCAAAAGAAGCGGGATTTTGGGGCATTAACACACCAGAAGAGTACGGCGGGGCAAATTTAGGACACGTGATGATGGCAATCGTCATTATGGAAGTATCGAAAACGTTCGTTCCGTTTCAGTTTGGTGGTTCGGCGGATAATATTCTTTATTATGCGAACGAAGAACAGAAGAAAAAATATTTACTTCCAACAATTAACGGCGAGAAAAAATCGTGTTTTGCGATGACGGAACCAAGCGCAGGTTCCGATACGCGCAACATTAAAATGACAGCGGTGAAAGATGGGAATGAGTGGGTATTGAACGGCGAAAAAACGTTCATTACCGGTGGAAACGACGCTGATTTTGTGATGGTCATTGCGATTACGGATAAAAAACGCCATCAAGCAACGCGAGGGCGGGAAGGGGTGACGTGCTTTATCGTCGATCGTGACATGGGATGGCGCTCTGAACCGATTTACACGATGGGATCCGCGACACCAGCAAGCCTTATTTTCGAAAACGTCCGCGTGCCGGAAGAAAATATTTTAGGAGAATTGCACGGAGGCTATAAACTAGGGCTCGAATGGATTGGCTATGCGCGTTGGGTAGTCGGCGCAAGAGCGATAGGAGCAGCTGAACGATTGTTGCAAATGGCCATTGATTATGCGAAAGAACGTGTCACGTTCGGCAAACCGATTGCAGAAAGACAAGCGATTCAATGGATGATTGCCGATTCCGCTACCGAAATTGAAGCAGCAAAATGGCTCGTGTTGAATGCGGCATTTACGCTTGATCAAGGAGAAGACAATCGCCATTTGGCGTCGATGGCGAAACTGTTCGGAGCAAACATGGGCAACCGTGTCATCGATCGCGTCTTGCAAATTCATGGGGGAATGGGCTATACGAAAGAAATGCCGATTGAACGTTGGTACCGCGATGCAAGGCTTTGGCGCATTTACGACGGGACGGACGAAATTCAGCGGATGGTAATTGCACGAAATCTATTAAAAGGGCATGTAAAACTCGGACAATTTCTATAAAGGGGGAAAACGGATGGGAAGATTCACAGGTAGAGTGGCATTTGTCACAGGCGGAAGCAGAGGGATTGGCAAAGCGATTGTCGAACGTTTTGCACAAGAAGGAGCGAGCGTTGCATTCGTTGATTTAAACGAAGAAGCGTTGCATAAAACTGCTACGGAGCTAAAAGAAAAAGGCTATGCCGTATATGCGAAAGTAGCGGACGTTACCGATGCTGTACAAGTGAAAACGGTAGTGCAAGAAATTGTCGATACGTTTGGAGCGGTAGACATTCTCGTTAACAACGCTGGTGTCATCCGCGATAACTTATTGTTTAAAATGACAGATTCCGATTGGGAGACGGTCATGAACGTTCATTTGAAGGGGGCTTTTTATTGCGCGCGTGCCGTGCAAAAATATATGGTCGAGCGCAAATACGGACGCATCATTAACATTTCGTCTACTTCCGCACTCGGCAACCGCGGACAAGCGAACTACGCGACCGCAAAGGCGGGGCTGCAAGGATTTACGAAAACGTTGGCGATTGAGCTAGGCAAATACGGCATTACGACGAACGCCGTCGCGCCAGGCTTTATCGAAACGGATATGACGAAAGCAACCGCAGAGCGCATCGGCATTTCTTTCGAGGAACTCGTGCAAGCAAGCATCGCGCACATTCCGGTTGGAAGAAGCGGCAAACCAGCTGATGTCGCCCATGCCGTCGCGTTTTTTGCTGACGAAAACTCATCGTTCATTAACGGTCAAGTGCTTTACGTTGCCGGTGGGCCAAAAAATTAAACACATCACCCTAAAGGAGAGATGGCGGTGCTTGCTTCATATGTTGGTAAATGCTCGAAGAAAGTGAAAAATGTTGTGGAAAGAGGCGCGGTGAAAAAATTTGCCGAGGCAATTGGTGATTTGCATCCGATTTATTGGGAGGAAGAAGCGGGCAAAAATTCGCGCTATCAAACGAATATCGCCCCGCCAACGTTTCCGCGCGTGTTTGATTATGGCGTCATTGAAGGGCTGAATCTTCCGGCGAAAGGGCTTATTCACGGCGAACAGTCCTTTCATTACGACCGACCTCTTTTGGTTGGGGAAGAGCTGTTTTGTTATGCGAAAGTGGAAAGCTATGACGAAAAGCAAAGCAGCATGGGGAACATCGGACGGCTAGTCATTACAAGCTATGGGGAAGATGTATTAGGAAATATCATTTTCACTTCTACAGCGACGATTATTCTTACAGAAGCGGTCAGAAAGGCGATGATGGTATGACCAAGCTAGTTGCATTACAAGTCGGTGACTCTTTAGAAGAAATTCGGTTACGCCCTGTATCAAGACTCGATTTAATTAAATATGCCGGAGCATCGGGAGATTACAACCCGATCCATACGATTGATGAAGAAGCGAAAAAAGCAGGGCTGCCAGGAATTATTGCCCACGGCATGTGGACGATGGGCAACCTCGCCAAACTATTCACTCCGTATGTCGAACAGGGATTTATTCAAGACTATTCCGTTCGATTTAAAGGGATGGTCTTTCTTGGTGACGTTATTACGCTTCACGCGACGTTAACCGAAAAAACAGACAACCAGCTTCGCTTTCGCGTATCCGCCACCAACCAAAACGGCAACGAAGTCATTCAAGGGGAAGTGGTGTTTTCCTTATACGAAAAAATCTCGATTCCTTAGATGGGATCGAGATTTTTTTTTGGGACACTATATGTGACGAGGCGCACTACAGCAGCTACTATTTTATGATTTACTACCAGTGGAGGGAAAAACATGGTATATTACGTTTGGCTTGTCGTCAACAGCTTACTTCTTATTAGTTCGCTTCTTGTTATTTGGGTGTCTCACCCGTATGACTCCGCGACTGTACTAGCAGGAAAATGGTTCGCACAATTAGCCATTCTTTTGTTTTTTATTAACGTCAATATGTACTTTATTTTTCTTGTCATCCGCAAGTCTAAAGCCCGACATGTGAAAGTAACATTAAGCAAACGGGCACGAAGCATGATGAAAGCGCACATTCCATTCGCGCTAGTCGGTACGAGCATGATTTTATTTCACGGAGCCATTATGGCATGGAAGGTAGGGGCGACGATCGGGTTTATCCATCCGAAAATGGTCACTGGTTACGGGAGTGTCGGCTTACTAACCATCACGCTGCTTGCTGGATTTCTTCGCCATCGAAAAGCGTCTGGGTTTAGAAGAAAATTTCATCTTATCGCTGCCATGCTGTTTGCTTGCTTGTTTCTTATCCATTTATTTTGGCCGATATAGGAGGGAAAAAACGTGGATGTATTGCCTCTTTTAACGACATACACGAACCGACAAGTGATCGTGAACACGTATGAAGATGACGAACTCGTGGCACGCGACGGTTTTTTCTTTGACACGATTGAACGGTCAGCGGTCGCCTTAACCTTTTTAAAAGATGGCAAGCCTTGCTTTATTGTTTCTCTGCAACAATACCCGCATAGCCGCATCTTATCCGATTTTTCTGGGTATTTTCAGCTATATAGCACTGAGCAAAACCAAAAAATAGAGCTTTATTTTCCCGCCACCTAACATGAAAAGCTGGCCTACCACAGACCAGCTTTAGCTTGTTTTGATATAAAGCCATGTGTCAAAGAGAAGGGCAACTAGAAGTGTCGCCACCGCCAAATGGAGTACTGCCCATGGAATTGTGATGCTCGTCACAATCGTCCATACGCCAATGGCGAGTTGAGTAGCAACGACTACCCCTGCGAAAAATAGCCGCATTTTTATAGGTGTTTCCCATTTTCTAGACAAAAAAACAAGCACGATCACGTATCCGCCAACCACTGTGGCTATTAGCCGATGAAGCGTTTGCCAAAGCTGTGCGCGGTTGGTCGGAAACAACGTATCGCGGCAATCAAGCCAGCTACACGCCAAGCCGTAATGCTCGTGTTTCACATAAGCGCCGAGTGCAAACGTCAACGCAAGCAAAAAAAGAAGAAACGTTAAGTGGAACATAGCGGGATGTTTTGTTCTATTGTTGATTGACGTCCATCGCCACGAAAAAAAACGCCAAATCCAAAGAATACAACAAAAAAAGCAATCGCAATCACTAAATGGATCGACACAACAACCGCTGGAAGATCAAAAATAACGACTACTGCCCCTAGCAGCACTTGTACAATCATGAGCCCCATCATCCAGAAAGCAACCGCGCGAATCGTGCGGTCAGGTTGTTTGTACACGTAAATAGACAAAATGACTGTCATTCCTGCTAACACCGCACCAATAACACGATGCGCATACTCCACTAACGTCGCTCCTTGCAACACCGGAACGATTACTCCGTTACATAATGGCCAGTCCGGCCCACAGCCCATGCCAGATTCGGAAGAAGCGACATACCCTCCAAATACAATTAACAAATAAGCGATAACTAACGTAAGAAACGCGAAAACTTTTCCTCCCACAACATCTCCCCCTCGTCCATCCGTCACCTACATAATAACAGACAACGAAAGAGGGGGGCTGTGGGCTATATCACATTTTTATCATTATTTTGAAAATAATGAATAATTACCAAAAGTTATAGGGCACGATAAATTCGTTTAATCGTTTCGATATGCAAAGCCTCGTGGTAAAAGCTAAACAATAGCGCTTCTCCGGCCGTATAAAGCGTAATGCCTGCGCGATTGGTAAATGGCGTCGGGAGCTTGTCATGCCAACGTCCAGGAATAAATTGCGCAATCCTTTTCTTTTGCTCCTTTAACACTTCCGCTATTTCCGCTAACGTCGGCGGTGTTCCTTGCCATTCTTCCGGCTTGGTACCAGGCGCAAAAAACGTTTCATACGCTGGCGGCAGGCTCATCTTCTCCCCAAGAATGCCAAATACGAGCCTTTCTTGAACAAATGCGATGTGGCCAAAATTCCAGCGAATATTGTTCGCAAAACCCGGTGGAACGATATCCGCAATCGCTTCCGGCATTTTTTCGATCGTTTTTTCCGTAATCCCGCGGACTGTTTCCATATGGCGTAAAATTAGCTCTTCCATGTAATATCCCTCCATTTTCTTGTGCTACTCCATCATTTCGTGACAGTGTAGCCGTTTTCCTTGCGAGAAAAAAATTTTTCTTTTTTAGTTGCAAAATGCAAATAATAAGCTATAATAAAAGCAAGAGGTGAGAAAATGGAAAATGTTCGCGAACTATTCCACACGATGACGAAACGGCTTGGGTTGTTAGACCGCAACTGCTGCGCCGTTGGCGGGATTGAATTATCGCTTGTGCAAAGCCACATTTTATACGAAATCGACCGCATGAACGAACCGTCGATGCAACAAGTGGCAGATGCGATAGCGATGGATATTACAACGTTCAGCCGACAAATTCAAACGCTTGTCAAAATGAATTTAGTGAAAAAAACACCGTACCCGCAAGACCGCCGCGTCTACATTTTATCGTTAACGCCGGAAGGGAAATACGTCACCGCGAAAATTGACGCAGAAGTGAACGAATATTTAGGAGAAGTATTTTCGCATATGAGCGAATTTGAGCGCGAAACCGTCCTTCGTTCCATTCGCTTATTGAACGAATGTATGGCAAAATCAAGCGTTTGTTGCAAACCACTGTTTTAAGGCAAGAGGAATCTTGCCTATTGCTTGAATAAATAGTTGCATACTGCAAATAAAAGGAGAGAGCTTATTTGGAAACGATACAGTCATTTTTCTTTTTAGTGTTGGAGCTGACGGCGCTTTTTTTAGCGATTTCGTTTGTCATTAACTTTTTCGAAGGATACATTCCGTACGAGCGCATGCAACAGCTGTTGGCAGAACGCCATCCGTTTATCGGAGCAATGATTGCGGTACTATTTGCCTTTGTGACCCCGTTTTGTTCGTGCTCAACCATTCCGATTGTTGTTTCATTGTTAAACAAAAACATCCGCTTCGGGTTGGTCATGATCTTTTTATTCGCTTCGCCTGTACTAGACCCGACGATTTTAACGTTAATGACCGCGTTACTCGGTGTCAAAGTAGCAGCCGCCTATACGCTGTTGACGACAGTATTTTCAATTGTAATCGGCTTTACACTCGAATCGCTCGGGTTTGAAAAGGCAGTCAAACGCGTGATCGTGAAAGGAAACGTTGCCATCGGCAAAAAACGGACGATGCAAGAAGCGTGGCAGGAGACACTTCATCTGATGAAAACGGTGTATCCATACTTATTCATCGGAGCTGGCATTGGCGCATTCATTCATGGCGTCATACCAACCGAATGGATTGCGACATATATGGGAGGTGATACGTGGTGGCTTGTTCCGCTTGCGGCAATTGTAGGCATTCCGCTTTACATTCGCCTAGCGACGATGATTCCGATTTCGCAAATGCTCGTTGCGAAAGGAATGGCGCTTGGGCCAGTCATGGCGCTTATGATTAGCTCCGCGGGCGCAAGTTTACCAGAAATTACGCTACTGCACAGCATTTTTCAAAAGAAACTCGTCTGGGCGTTCATCGCCTCGGTCATCTCAATGGCCACGTTATCGGGATTTTTGTTTTACATCATATAAATGGAGGAGATTTCTATGTTCAAAAAGTTATTTACACAAAAAGAAAAAAGTTGCTGCGATGTGCAAATTATGGAGGTCAAAGACGACGAGAGAAAAGAGGATTGCTGCGAAGAGGAAGAAGCGTGTTGTGAAGAGAAAGACGATAAACAAACATGCTGCTAGCAACGGAGCACCAGGGAAGCCTGGTGCTTTTTGCATGGGATAGGAGAGGCTATAGGTGTTGACCAATGATTTGACCGAATAACAATGTAAGAATAAAACATATAATAAGAAAAATGAAAAAATAAGTACGCTTGGAATTGCAAAAATAGAAAGGAGATGGAGTTATGAGCGCTATGGAGTTTGCAGACCATCAACCAAATGTTGTGGTAAAGGCGACAAGCAAATTATCTAGTCGTGGACAAATCGTAATTCCAATTGAAATACGGAAGGCGCTAGGTCTCACAGAGGGGGACGATTTAACATTCATTTTCATTTGTCAATAAACCGACCCACTTTCCACAATGTTTCGCAAAATTTCTGCCCGTTCTTCGTTTAGTTTTGCATACATTTTCAGCACTCGCCATTCATATTCTGCCCTTTTTTGTTCGTCTGCACAATAGATGACCTTACCGCTACTGACGATTTGTGCTTGAAAAACGGTGCTCGCTTGTTTTAAATCAATGAGATCGACGTCCCGTTGCAATCGCTCTGCCAATTGTTGCGCGAGCATAAAGCGTTCATAATGATCCAAGATCGTTCATCGCTCAAAAAAGCAATATCGATATCGCTATCGTAACGAACGTGTCCTGTTGCTACTGATCCGAACAAATAAATGACAGAAGGGGAGACCGCATCTTTTAATGTTTCAACAATGATTTGTTCCATCTTGTCACCGTCCTATTTTACTATTTCCATGCTATTACAATTATATTATTTTCGATTGTATGTGTCACGTTCCGAGGGAAAACGGGTTTTTCATGGGTCATCACTACAATGGACAAACGCTAAACAGGCGTGTTGATTAACCAATAAAAACCAGTTGCATCGCTCTATTTCTAGCTTTTCTGCCTTAGTCGGCAAGCGGTTCGCTTGCCGACTGGGCATGCGCACAGCATGCCCTCCGCGAACAATGAACGCTTTGCGGGCAAATGTCATTTGCCCGCCGGCGTTCTTGTTCGAGGGAAGAGGCAGAAAAGCTTG
>NZ_JAILZV010000116.1 GCF_023512315.1 Anoxybacillus sp. | reverse complement strand
TTGCTGATTTTATGATAAAAAAATAAAGGCGCCCAAATGGACACCTTTTACGCGCGTGCAAGCATTCGCTCTAACGCCTTCACCGCATCTGTTGCGATGGACGCAGGAACAGTAATTTGATTAATAATTTTCCCTTGTTCTAACGACTCCAGCGCCCATAGAAAATGCGGCAAGTCAATCCGGTTCATCGTTAAACATGGGCACATATATGGATTAAGCGAAATAATCTCTTTATCTGGATGTTGTTGAATTAAGCGATTGACTAAGTTCATCTCTGTCCCGATTGCCCATTTGCTTCCTGCTTTAGCGTTACGAATCGTTTCAATAATGTATTTTGTCGAGCCAGCGTAGTCAGATTGTTGCACAACTTCCCAACTACATTCTGGGTGGACGATAATGTTCATGTCTGGCTTTGTTTGGCGAATATGTTCGATATGTTTCACGGTAAAATTTTCATGAACAGAACAGTGTCCTTTCCAAAGAATGACTTTCACTTGATTGATGTCGCCTTCGTATTGTAGCGTGTCGGTCATCGGATCCCAAACCGCCATTTCATCAAGCGCTACTCCTAGCTTATAGGCAGTATTTCTGCCTAAATGTTGATCTGGCAAGAAAAAGATGCGCTCTTTTTGGGTAAACGCCCATGCGACCATTTTGTCGGCGTTCGACGAGGTGACTGTCGCCCCACCGTTGCGCCCGACAAACGCTTTAATCGCTGCCGTCGAGTTCACATACGTCAGCGGCAAAATCGTATCGCCGAACAACTCTTGTAACATCGGCCATGCCCGTTCCACTTGCGCTAACTCCGCCATATCCGCCATCGAACAGCCCGCGCGCATATCTGGCAAAATGACTTTTTGCTCATCGCTTGTTAAAATATCAGCCGTTTCCGCCATAAAATGAACGCCGCAAAATACGATATATTCGGCTTGTTTATTTTTCGCCGCCACTTGCGCAAGCTGCAACGAATCACCGGTCGCATCAGCAAATTGAATCACTTCATCTTTTTGGTAGTGGTGACCAGGGATAAATAGCCGGTCGCCTAGCTTTTCTTTAATCTCCCGCACGCGTGCTTCCATTGCTTCGACGCTCATCGTCTTATAAACTTCCGGCATATTGTCTTGTTTTTGCATCATTTCCAATACGTTCATTGTTTCTCCCCCTATTTCCAGCCTTTAATGTTAAAGCTAATATCTAACGCTTTCGCCGAGTGGGTTAACATCCCTAACGAAATATAATCGACGCCTGTATCGCCGTACTGCGCCAAATTTTCAAGCGTAATACCGCCGGATGCTTCGGTAATGATAGATGGCGGGACAAGCTCGATAAACGCTTTGATTTCTTCCGGTGTCCGGTTGTCAAACATAATGACGTCCGCTCCGACTTCCACTGCCTCGATCACTTGTTCTTTCGTTTCTGTTTCGACTTCGATTTTCACCATATGGCCAAGGCGAGCGCGCACCGCTTCGACCGCTTTTGTAATCGAACCGCAAAACGCAATATGGTTATCTTTAATCATCACCGCATCATACAGCCCGAAGCGATGGTTGTACCCGCCGCCGCACGTCACCGCGTATTTTTCAAGCATGCGCAGCCCAGGCGTTGTCTTTCTCGTATCGCAAATGCGCGTATGATTGCTATTTAAAATGGTCACTGCCCGATGTGTGAGCGTCGCGATGCCGCTCATGCGTTGCATAAGATTTAAAATGACGCGCTCCCCAGTTAAAAGGGGCGCAATCGGACCGGAAACTTCGGCGACGATTTCGCCTTTTTTCACTAGCTCTCCGTCTCGTTTATAAAGCGTCACGCTAATCGACGGGTCGAGCAGACGATAGCCAGTGACAAGCACGTCCCCTCCCGCAAAGACCCCGTCTTCTTTGATTAAAAATACGCCTGTTGCTTGTTGGTCACTTGGAAAAATCGTTTCTGTCGTTACGTCGCGCTCGCCAATGTCTTCCAGAAAAAACTGTTGCAACATCTGCTGTAATTTCAACAAATTCATCCTTTTCCCCCTATCTGTGCGAAAAGTTCCTCTTTTGTCCGTTCAATGCGCCGTTTTTTCCATCCATCGTCTTCTTTCGGAAAATCCGAACGGTAATGCCCACCGCGGCTTTCCGTGCGCTTTAGCGCCGATGTCGTAATGAGCCACCCGGTAAGTAGTAAAGAAGCGGCGGTCTGTTGTTCCTCGCTAAAAAGCGACCAATCCGAAGCAATAAGTTCATGGAGAGAAAATTGCTCAAACCACTGTTTTGCCATCGTTAAGCTGCTTTCATTTCTTACAATGCCGACGTATTTCGTCATGATTGTTTGAATGTCAGAAACCGATGGAAGCGGTTTAGTAAACGGCACGCCCTCGTAACCGGAGCACTCCAACCGGTTCGTTTGCTCGTTACGTAACGTTTCCGCAACCCTTGCGCCAAACACGATTCCTTCCAAAAGCGAGTTGCTCGCTAGCCGATTCGCCCCATGCACGCCTGTACAGGCTACTTCCCCGACGGCGTATAAGCCTTTAAGCGAGGTGTTTCCTGCTAAGTCGGTTTGAATGCCACCCATTAAAAAATGGGCACCTGGAACGACCGGAAGCTTCCCGTCGTGGATATCGACTCCGTTCGCTTTGCACATAGCAGCAATCGTCGGAAAGCGCGTCTGAAAATGAGGAATCATCGAAATATCTAAATACACGCGTCCCCCCCTCATCATCTCCGCATGAATGGCACGAGCAACGATATCTCTCGGGGCTAAATCGCGTTGCGGATGCACATCTTCCATGAGCCGCTTTCCTCCCTCTGTCACGAGAATCGCGCCTTCCCCGCGCACCGCTTCGGAAATGAGTCCTACCGCTTTTCCATCGACATAAAGCATCGTCGGATGAAACTGAATAAATTCCATATCGCTAACGACCGCACCTGCTCGATACGCTAAAGCGATGCCATCGCCTGTCGCAGTCGGGGCATTCGATGTAAACGCGAACACATTGCCGCAGCCACCGGTCGAAAGAACGACCGCGTTTGCATCATAAGTACCCGTTCTCGTTTTTACACCAACACAGCGACCGTTTTTCACGAGAAGGTCGGTGACGATTTCATCTTCTATCATCGCAACTTTGCCGCGCAGGTTTTCGAGTAAAAACGAAACGATCGCTTTTCCTGTTTGATCGCCGCCAGCATGCAAAATACGGCGGCGGCTATGTGCTCCTTCGTTACCTAGCTGAAACTGTCCCGTTTCATCGATATCAAATCTCAGTCCTTCTTTCACAAGTTCTAGCAGTCGCTCCGGCCCTTCGCGAACAAGTATTTCGACCGCTTGCTCGTCATTATGGAAGGCGCCGGCGATTAATGTATCTTCATAATGCAGACGCCAATCGTCCTCTTTTGCAATCGCAGCCGCCACTCCTCCTTGGGCAAGCCATGAATTGCTTTCTTCTTTCTTTGTTTTTGTGAAAATCATCACATTTTTATGCTCATGCAAGTGATAGGCTGTCATGAGCGCCGCTAGACCGCTGCCGACAATAATGACATCCGCTTGTGGCATACGTAAGCCCCCTGTTATTTTTTACTGTCTTGACACCTATATTGACATATAATTAAACTAATGACAAGACTTTTATTTTTCCAAATGTGAGGGAATGAACAATATGATTTATCTCGACTTTGCCGCCACGACACCGATGAGCGAAGAAGCGCTTACCGTTTATACGGAAGTAGCGAAAACGTATTTCGGCAATGCCAGCAGCCTGCACGACATCGGCAGCGATGCCGCTCGTTTGCTTTCGATTTGCCGGAAACAGCTTGCGGAATTGATGAACGGAGAAGAAAAAGGGATTTATTTTACAAGCGGCGGAAGCGAATCGAATATTCTTGCCGTTCGCTCCATCATTGAAGCACATCGGCATAAAGGAAACCATCTTATTACAACAGCGACGGAACATGCTTCCCTTTACCACTTATTCCAGCAGCTCGAAACAGAAGGATACACAGTCACATACTTGCCTGTCGACCGCTTCGGACGCATCGATTTAGCGGAATTAGAACGGGCGATTACAAAAGAAACGATTTTCGCGTCGATTCATCATGCCAATTCCGAAATCGGTACTGTTCAGCCGATTGCTGACATCGGGAAGATTTTACGAAAAAACGGCGTTATCTTTCATAGCGATTGTGTGCAAACATTTGGTAAAATACAAGTAGATGTGCAAGCGATGGGCGTTGATAGCTTATCCATTTCTGCCCATAAAATTTATGGACCAAAAGGGGTCGGTGCCGTCTATATCGACCCGCGCATCAAATGGACGCCTTGCTTTCTCAACGCGACACATGAATCAGGGTTTCGCCCTGGAACGGTCAATGTGCCTGGGATTGCTGCATTTGTTACCGCTGCGCAGCAACTATGCAGCGGGCTTGCGGAGGAAAAGATGCGATTAGAAGCGCTTCGGCACTATTTTCTTTCGCAAGTAAAAGAATTGCCTATTACGGTTGAAGGACATCCAGAGGCGCATTTACCAAATATTATCGGGTTTTCCGTCCATGGCATCGAAGGACAATATACAATGCTTGAATGCAACCGTTACGGCTTTGCTATTTCGACAGGAAGCGCTTGTCAAGTCGGGAAACAAGCACCATCACGAACGATGATTGCGATTGGCAAAGACACGGAAGAAGCGAAACAATTTGTCCGCATTTCGCTCGGCAAACCGACGACAAAGGACCAACTTGCCCAATTCGTTGCTGTGTTAGAAACCATTTGTCAAAAGCGAAAGGTGGGAAAAAGCAATTGAAAGAGGAGAAAAAAATTTTTGGGGAAGAACGGCGCCAATGTATTTTGCAATGGCTAAAAGAAAGCAACGAGCCATTGACGGGAGCGGAATTAGCGGCGAAAACGAACGTCAGCCGCCAAGTGATCGTACAAGATATTTCGCTGTTAAAGGCGCGCAATGAACCGATTATTGCGACAAGCCAAGGCTATTTATATTTAAAAACTCCAGCGAAACATGAAACATACACCCGTGTAGTTGCTTGCTTCCATACACCAGAACAGACGAAAGAAGAACTTTATTTAATTGTCGACCACGGCGTCACCGTCAAAGACGTGAAAATCGAGCATCCAGTCTATGGGGACTTAACCGCGTCCGTCATGGTCAGCAACCGCCGTGAAGTCGACCAATTCATTCAAAAAATTAAAGAAACGAACGCCTCGTATTTGCTGCAGCTGACAGACGGCACACATTTGCATACGCTTGAAGCGGACTCGCTTGTGAAGCTAGAAGCTGCATATTTCGCGTTACAACAAGCAGGATTTCTCATCGAATGACCGGATTCGCTTGCGGATGCTTCGTAAGCGATCCGGTTTTTTTCACATATTTGTCAAACACCCATGGGTATATTTGTGATACAATTCACAATGTAAGGAGGAAAAAGTGATGATGGATACGTATCGGCAAGAGCAAAACATGTATTTGGAACGAGCCGAGTTATTAAAGGCGCTTGCTCATCCCGTTCGGCTTTGCATCGTGAAAGGGTTAATCGAAAAAGGCGGATGCAACGTCTCGACGATGCAGCATTGTTTAAAGTTACCGCAGTCGACGATTTCGCAACATTTAGCGAAACTAAAAGCAGAAAATATCGTCAGCGCCGAACGGCAAGGGGTAGAAGTCATTTACCGCGTTCATAACCAAACGGTGAAACAGCTGGTAGCCATCCTTTTTTAATCGGTAGTATATCGTATTATTTGAATATATAAATAAAACGTCAAGGAGGAGTCATCATGAGTAAAAAAATTGTCATTGTTGGTGGGGTCGCAGGTGGAGCAACAACAGCCGCTCGCTTGCGCCGATTAGATGAAGAAGCAGAAATCGTCATGTTTGAACGAGGAGAATATATTTCCTTTGCCAACTGTGGACTTCCTTATTATATCGGTGGCGCTATTGCAGAACGTGAAGCGCTGCTCGTGCAAACGGTCGAAGGAATGGCGGAAAAATTTAACCTTGATATCCGCACGCTAAGCGAAGTTATCGATATTAACCGTGAGCGAAAAACGGTGACGGTCAAACATTTGCCAACAGAAAAAACGTACGAAGAATCGTATGATTACCTTGTGTTATCGCCAGGTGCTAGCCCAATTAAACCAGCGATTCCTGGAATCGAAGAAGCGGAACATGTGTTTACACTTCGCAACATTCCAGATACAGATCGCATCAAAGCGTACGTCGATGAAAAACAACCAAAAAAAGCGGTTGTCATCGGCGGTGGATTTATCGGTGTGGAAATGGCAGAAAACTTATGGGAGCGCGGCTTAGACGTCACGCTTGTCGAAGCTGCTAACCAAATTATGGCGCCAGTTGACTATGAAATGGCAGCCATTCTTCATCAGCACATTCGTGACAAAGGAGTCAGCCTAATATTAGAAGATGGCGTCGCGGCATTTGAAAATCGTGGACAAGTCGTTCGTTTGACAAGCGGAACAACACTAGAAGCCGATATGGTCATTCTCGCTATCGGTGTCAAACCAGAAAATGAACTTGCCAAACGGGCAGGGCTTGCTATTGGCGAACGTGGTGGCATTCAAGTAAACGAGTATTTACAAACATCCGACCCATCGATTTACGCCATCGGCGATGCAATCGAAGTGAAAGACTATGTTACCGGAACACCAACCCATATTCCGTTGGCTTGGCCAGCAAACCGGCAAGGACGCATCGTAGCGGATCATATCAATGGACGAAACATACGCTATCGCGGAACGCTTGGGACAGCGATTGCCAAAGTGTTTGATATGACCGTTGCAGCAACAGGGAATAACGAAAAGACGTTAAAACGGCTTGGCATCGAATATGAAGCACTGCACATTCATCCATATTCCCATGCTAGCTACTATCCTGGTGCGTTTCCGATTGCGTTGAAACTATTATTTGACCGAAAAACCGGAAAATTATTTGGTGCACAAGCGGTTGGATACGATGGGGTCGATAAACGAATCGATGTTCTCGCCACTGCCATTAAAGGTGGATTAACTGTCTTTGATCTTCCGGATTTAGAATTGGCATACGCTCCACCGTATTCCTCTGCGAAGGACCCTGTCAATATGGCAGGATATGTAGCGACGAACTTAATCGAAGAGATGATCGAAACGGTGCAATGGCATGAAGTAAATGGCTTAATCGAAAATGGCGCCTTTCTTCTCGATGTTCGTGAACCGATGGAACGCGAGATGGGAGCAATTCCAACGTCCGTCAATATCCCACTTGGCGAGTTGCGCAAGCGGCTAAATGAGTTACCAAAAGACGAAACGATTTACGTCTATTGCCAAGTCGGGCTTCGCGGCTATTTAGCAGCACGAATTTTAACGCAGCGTGGCTACCGCGTCAAAAACTTAGATGGCGGATATAAAACGTATTCTGCTGTTTATACGAACATCGAACAACCAAAACAACGAGAACAAAAAACGGGGAGTGTAACAGCAATGGACATTCAAGCAACGACAACGCTCGATGCGTGCGGATTGCAATGCCCTGGACCAATTATGAAAGTATACCAAACGATGGAACAATTAAAAGAGGGAGATATTTTAGAAGTAAAGGCGACAGACCCTGGCTTTACGCGCGATATTCAATCATGGTGCGACAAAACCGGCAATACACTACTAAAAACAACGTTTGAAAATAAACAATTTAAGGCGTACATTCAAAAAGGAAAAGGCGTGCCGCAAAACGCCATGCAGAAAAAAGACGGAGCAACAATCGTCGTCTTTAGCGGCGATTTAGATAAAACAATCGCTTCGTTTATCATCGCCTCAGGAGCGGCAGCGATGGGCAAAAAGGTAACGATGTTCTTTACGTTCTGGGGATTGAACGTTTTACGCAAAAAAGATGCGCCGCCTGTCAATAAAGATTTGCTTGAAAAAATGTTTGGCATGATGATGCCAAAAGGCGTTCATGACCTTCCGCTTTCGAAAATGAACATGGCCGGCATGGGGCCAAAAATGATTCAATACGTCATGGAAAAGAAAAACGTCGACAGCGTCGAAACATTGATGAAAAACGCAATGGCAGCCGGCGTCAAACTTGTCGCTTGCTCGATGTCCATGGACATTATGGGCATTAAAAAAGAAGAACTAATTGACGGAATCGAAATTGGCGGTGTCGCCACATATTTAGGCGATGCTGAAGAAGCATGATTGAATTTATTTATTTAAAAAAATCGGGCTATCTCGCGATCGAGATAGCCCTTTCAAGTATATTCACAGGGGGATCGGGGGAATACACTTAGCATTATTCATTATGACCGTTCTTTTTTGTTTTATACATATGTTCATAACATTTTTATGCGATTTTTTGTTTATCTATTTTTTTATTTTTTACATATCCCGCTAGTAAAATAGAAGCTGTCACAACAATAAGGAATACGAGCGATTGCGAATCTTGAGAAAAAGCCATCCATTTTTTTATTTGTTCATCCTTTAATAACATCTCCCCCGCTGTCCACGCTAAAATACCTGATCCAACATAAGGAATCCATTTATATTTCTCCATCGCCAACACAATCGCCTTCGACCCGAAAATCATAATCGGAATACTGATCGCGACACCGAAAGCGATCATGCCGATATGCCCCCCTGATGCTCCGGCAATGGCTACAACATTATCTAAGCTCATGACAGCATCAGCCACAATAATCGTCCAAATCGCTTTCCATAAACGGTCGGCCGCTTGTACATTCGCTTCTTCTTCCTCGTTCACAAGCACTTTATACGCAATCCAAAGCAACAATAATCCCCCAATAAAATGAACAAACGGAATTTGCAATAAAAAGACGATAATGGCCGCAAACAATATGCGCAAAATGACCGCGCCAGCAGTACCGAATAAAATAGCCCGATTGCGTTGTTTTTCCGGCAATCGCCGTGTAGCCATCGCAATGACAATCGCATTGTCTCCAGATAGAATAATGTCAATCGCAATAATTTTTAACAAAGCGACAATCGCTTCTGAAGAAATCATCCAATCACCCATTTAAGTTCCCCTTCTTCAATATATTTCTGCTCACAGGAGGAAATGGAAGACTCCGCAATAGAACCCACCGTCCAGTTGACGAGCGATTTGGCAAGCTGACAGGAATCCGTCATCATCTTCTGCCAGCCCTGAATACGGTTAAGAAGGCTCTTTAACTGTTCAAGGCAGGTCGGACATACTGCTTCAAGACCTATCTGAAAGGCATACCCCAGAGCGTTCTGACCTATTGCCTTGAGCATATTCACAAACTGGTCTTTATTGATGAAACTTACCCCGCCAAAGTAAAGGTCAAGCCCCCCGCAACCAGCCCTGATCCTTGGAGGTCTGATAGAAAAAAGCTCTATGGGTTCATAGTTGGCTCTCAAATTAAGAGACCCACCCGCGATAAACCCCCTGCTCTGGGCCATATATGCTCCTGGTTCATTGGTAGTAGCCTTAAAGCCCCATTTGCGGAACATATCCTCTATCTCGTTCTGTATCCCGCCAAACGCATCAACGGGAAATGTCAGACCGAGGACGATTGAGATGATGATAATCAGACGTATCAATTTCGTTTGCATACCAGATCAACCTCCACCAACACCACTAACAATCATGACAATGACCAAATCAAAGGACAAGATTTGGAC
>NZ_JAILZV010000115.1 GCF_023512315.1 Anoxybacillus sp. | reverse complement strand
CGCTTCCCATCCTTTTTCAAGCAATCGGGCATGTAAATGAGGAAAGTGGACAACGTTATTTTTTTTCATCGCATCATCCCCAGCAATCAAGTGGAAAAACCAACCTCACGTGAGGTTGGCTTGTTTCTTCTCATATTCGACAATATACGGTTCGTACATAAAAGTCAAATCAATTTCGTCCCACCCTTTTAAAAGGAGCTGTTTGCGGTATGGATCGATGGCAAACGTCCGGTCAAATCCTGCTTTGTCAAAGACACGCTGTTCTTCAAGGGAAATCGTTAGTTCATAGTCGGCGCGCTTGCTTTCTTTTAAAAGATATTCCACGTCTTGCTTCTCTAAACGAATCGGGAGCAGCCCGTTTTTTAAGCAGTTGTTGTAAAAAATATCAGCAAATGACGGAGCGATAACGGCGCGGAACCCATAATCGGCAAGCGCCCATGGGGCATGTTCCCGAGAAGAACCACAGCCGAAATTTTCGTTCGCTACAAGAATGGTTGCCCCTTCATTTTCTAGGCGGTTTAATGCAAAATCAGGGTTCGGCGTTCCGTCGGCAAGATACCGCCAATCATAAAACAAAAACTTTCCAAAGCCTGTTCGTTCAATTCGTTTTAAAAACTGCTTCGGGATAATCTGGTCTGTATCAATGTTGGCACGGTCTAGCCCAGCAACTTTTCCGGTATGAATCGTAAATTGCACGTTTTCTCCTCCTTAGCGAACGGCTTGTTTTTCTAGTTTTCTAACGTCCACGAATCGACCATAAATGGCAGCGGCGGCAGCCATTTTCGGGCTGACTAAGTGCGTCCGCGCTCCCTTTCCTTGCCGCCCTTCAAAGTTGCGGTTCGACGTGGACGCACAATGTTCTCCTTCTGGTACGGTATCTGGATTCATTCCGAGACACATGCTACAGCCGGAATCGCGCCATTCAAAGCCGGCATCGATAAAAATTTGCGCGAGTCCTTCTTCTTCCGCTTGTTGTTTCACCTGTTGTGAACCAGGAACGACAAGCGCCCGTACACCTGGTGCTACTTTTTGTCCTTTGACGATTTCCGCTGCTGCCCGTAAATCGCTAATGCGCGAATTCGTACACGAACCGATGAACACGTGCTGTACCGCAATATCGGTGATTGGCGTCCCCGGGGTTAATCCCATATATTGCAATGCTAACTGTACTGCTTTTCGTTCCGTTTCTGTCACAAATTGTTCTGGATGCGGCACGGTTCCGTCCACTGGGGCGCTCATCCCTGGCGTAGTTCCCCACGTTACCATTGGCGCAATCGTCGCTGCGTCCATTTCAATCGTTTTATCATATTCCGCTCCTTCATCGGTGGCGAGTGAGCGCCAATATTGTACCGCTTGTTCAAACGCTTCGCCTTTTGGCGCATATTTCCGGCCACGCAAATACGCAAACGTCGTTTCATCTGGACTAACTAATCCTGCCCGCGCGCCTGCTTCGATCGACATATTGCAAATCGTCATTCGCTCTTCCATGGACATGTGGCGAATCGTATCGCCAGTAAATTCGATGACGTATCCTGTTCCTACATCTACCCCGTAGCGATGAATAATCGCTAAAATGACATCTTTTGCCGTAACTCCCTCTCCTAAGCGTCCAGTGACGTGAATTTGCAATGTTTTTGGCCGATGCTGCCATAATGTTTGCGTAGCGAGCACGTGCTCGACTTCGCTCGTACCGATGCCAAACGCTAATGCGCCAAACGCTCCGTGCGTCGACGTATGGCTATCGCCGCAAACGATGGTCTTTCCAGGCTGTGTTAGCCCTAGTTCTGGGCCAATGACATGAACAATGCCTTGTTCTGGGCTGCTTAAGTCGGCAAGCGGAATGCCGAACTCCCGGCAGTTCCGCTCCAGCGCCGTTATTTGATTTTTCGCTATTTCATCGTTAATAACGAAACGGTCGACCGTTGGCACGTTATGATCCATCGTCGCGAACGTTAAATCAGGGCGGCGGACGTTCCGCCCCTTTTGCCGTAATCCTTCAAACGCTTGCGGAGAGGTCACTTCGTGGACTAAATGCAAATCAATATATAATAAATCTGGCTTCCCATCCTCACGATAAACGACATGATTTTCCCAAATTTTTTCGACGATTGTTTTCGGCTTCACCTAACTCCACCTCTCTTTGTAAGAAAAAATGTGAATACTTTCACATCATTTGTTTGTCGTTGCATCTTTTTATTAAGCGTAGACGGCCATAATATGCAAAATCGCTCCGTCATCAAGAATCGCGGCTTTAATTTCATCGACCATTTCTTTCGTTGAAACGACGCGCTCTCCCTTTTTCGCCACATCTGCCGTGCGGTATCCGGAAGTTAATACTTGTTGCACCGCCCGCTCAATTGCATTTGCTTCCTCATGAAGCCCGAACGATAAACGAAGCATCATCGCACTCGATAAAATCGTCGCAATTGGGTTTGCTTTATTTTTCCCCGCAATATCTGGCGCAGAGCCGTGAATCGGCTCGTATAAGCTCGGGCCAGTCGTCGAAAGGCTTGCCGATGGCAACATGCCAAGCGAACCTGTTAACATCGATGCTTCGTCGCTTAAAATGTCACCAAACATATTTTCAGTTACAATTACGTCAAACTGTTTCGGATTGCGAATCAATTGCATCGCTGCATTGTCGACAAGCATATGCTCTAGTTCCACGTCTGGAAATTCTTTTGCTACTTCTTCCGCAATTTCTCGCCACATTCGGCTCGATTCAAGAACGTTCGCTTTATCAACCGATGTTACTTTTTTCTTTCGTTTGCTCGCCAATTCAAAGGCAGCCGTAATAATACGTGTCATTTCTTCTCGTTTATAAAGCAATGTATCGACTACTGTTTCCTCCCCATTTTCCATTCGACGGCCGCTCGGTTTTCCAAAATACAAGCCGCCTGTCAATTCACGGACGATGACGAAATCGACATCTTGAATGATATCGGTTTTTAACGGAGAAGAATCTGCTAAACTCGCATAAAATTTGACTGGGCGCAAATTAGCGAATAAATTCATTTCTTTCCGAATCGCAAGCAGCCCTTTTTCTGGACGTAAATGCGGAGGATTTCCGTCCCATTTTGGTCCACCAACTGCTCCTAGCAACACCGCATCGCTTTTCCGACACATATCAAGCGTTTCTGCTGGCAATGGCGTTCCTGTCTTGTCGATTGCTTCCCCGCCGATTAATCCGTATTGAAACTCAAATTGATGGTTAAAGCGGGTAGCGATTGCTTGTAACACTTCGATTGCTCCTCTTGTCACTTCTTTCCCAATTCCATCTCCAGGTAATACTGCAATCCGATATGCTCCCATTTTGTCTCCCCCTCTTTTTTTTCGTGTAGCCCCTTTTTCGAACTCGCAAAATGTTTGCTATTTTATCGTTACTTTTTGATTTTCTTCCCGCATTTTTTCAATCATAAAGACGCGATTAACAGCGTTAATGTACGCTTTGGCGGATGCCTCTAGCACGTCTTGTGCCGTTCCACGCCCGCTCGTCTCGATGTCATGAACGCGCACTTTCACGAACACTTGCGCTAACGCATCTCTTCCACCGCTGACCGATTCAATTCGATAGTCTAATAAAGTAACAGCTGTTTGGAAGCAGCGTTCTAGCGTATTATAGAGCGCTTCAACACTACCAGAACCGGTGGCTGCCTCTTGAATTTCGTTCCCTGCACCGTCGGTCAAGACGACGACCGCCGTCGGAATTTGCTTCGTTCCATATTGAACTTGGATAGAAGAAAGCTGATAAAAGTCTTTGAAATGATCGAACTTTTCTTCGAAAATTAAGGCGACTAAATCATCGTCTGTAATGTCTTTTTTCTTATCAGCTAGTTCTTTAAAGCGAACGAATAGTTTATTAATCTCCTCTTCCGATAATGTATAGCCTAGCTCTTCGACGCGGTTGCGCAAAGCATGACGGCCGGAATGTTTCCCTAGTACCATCGAGTTCGATTGCACGCCGACAAGTTCTGGGGAAATGATTTCGTATGTTGTTTTTTCTTTTAACACCCCGTCCTGGTGAATGCCGGATTCGTGTGCGAACGCATTTTTTCCGACGACCGCTTTATTCGCAGGAATGACCATGCCGGTGAGTTTGCTCACTAAGTTGCTCGTACGCTTAATTTCTTGCAAATTCAATCTAGTTGTCGCATTGTAATAGTCTTTCCGAATATATAGTGCCACCGCAACTTCTTCTAATGCGGCGTTCCCTGCCCGCTCGCCGATGCCGTTAATCGTTCCTTCAATTTGTGTTGCCCCGTGCTCAATGGCAGCGAGCGAATTAGCGACCGCCATTCCTAAATCGTCATGGCAATGGGCGGATAAAGAAACTTTTTCAATATTCTGAACATTTTTTCTTAAAAAGGTGAATATTTCTCCATACTCCTTCGGTGTAATGTAACCGACGGTGTCTGGAATGTTAATAACACTTGCGCCGGCTTCAATCACTTTCGTCACGATTTCTGCTAAAAATGGCAGCTCACTGCGACAAGCATCTTCCGCCGACCATTGTACGATTGGGAAATAGCGTTTCGCATATTTCACCGCAGAAACAGCGGCTTCCACAACTTGCTCTGGCGTCATGCGCAACTTATGGGCCATATGAATAGGAGAAGTAGCGATAAATAAATGCAACCGCGGTTCAGCTCCGCCTTTTAATGCTTCCCATGCGGCATCGATATCGCTCTGGACCGAGCGAGAAAGCCCGGTCACAGAACATCCTTTAATTGTTTCCGCAATTTGCTTAACTGCTTGAAAATCGCCTTTCGAAGCTGCAGGGAAGCCGGCTTCAATAATATCGACACCAAGCCGTTCCAACTGGCGAGCAATTTCTAGTTTTTCGTGCAAGTTCAAATTCACCCCTGCCGATTGCTCCCCGTCGCGCAATGTCGTATCAAAAATGTTAATTTTTCGCACTTGAGACCACCACGTCTTTCTGTTTAGCTTTCACAAACGGCATCATGCTACGCAATTCGCGACCAACCACTTCAATTAAATGTTCATTTTCGCGGCGGTTGATAGCGTTAAACTCTGGCCGGTTTGCTTGGTTTTCTAAAATCCAACCTTTCGCAAATTTGCCTGTCTGAATGTCTTCAAGTACTTTTTTCATTTCTGCTTTTACGGAAGCGTTAATGACGCGCGGACCGGAAATGAAGTCACCCCATTGCGCTGTATCGGAAATGGAATAGCGCATCCATGAAAGGCCGCCCTCGTATAAAAGGTCGACGATTAGTTTTAGTTCGTGCAAGCATTCAAAATAAGCAACTTCTGGCTGATAGCCAGCTTCGACAAGCGTTTCAAAGCCTGCTTTGACAAGCGACGTTAATCCGCCGCAGAGAACAGCTTGCTCACCGAATAAGTCGGTTTCTGTTTCTTCTTTGAACGTTGTTTCCAATACGCCTGCTCTCGCAGAACCAATGGCTTTTGCATACGCTAACGCTGTTTCTTTCGCTGTACCGGTTACGTCTTGATACACAGCGATAAGCGCTGGCACGCCTGCACCTTCTACGTACGTGCGGCGGACTAAATGCCCTGGTCCTTTTGGAGCGACAAGGAAAACGTCGACATTTGCTGGCGGAACGATTTGGTTGAAATGAATATTAAAACCGTGCGCAAATACTAGCGCATTTCCTGGCTGTAGTTCCGGTTCGATTTCGTTTTTATAAACGGATGGTTGCTTTTCATCAGGAAGTAAAATCATCACAATGTCTGCTTCGCGCGTTGCTTCGCGAACGGAAAGAACTTGAAATCCGTCATTTTCTGCTTGTTCCCATGATTTTCCTGGACGAAGGCCAATGATGACGTTCACTCCGCTATCCCGAAGGTTTTGCGCATGTGCATGCCCTTGAGAGCCATATCCGATAATTGCTACTGTTTTTGATTGTACGTATTGTTCGTTTGCATCTCCGTTATAATATACTTTTGCCATGATAAATCTCTCCTTTTTATATAATGAATGGTGTTTTATAAGAAACAGCGTTTTTTTGCGCACCGCGCGTAAAGGCGGTCGTGCCTGTTCGGGCAACTTCTTTAATGCCATACGGCTTCAATAAGTCAATGAGTGCTTCTATTTTTTCTGGCTCACCTGTTACTTGGACGACGAGGCTGTCGCGGCTGACATCGACAACAGAGGCGCGAAACGGTTCAATGAGCGTGTAAATTTCTTGCCGTACCGTTGAATTAACAGCGACTTTAATGAGCGCCAACTCTCGGGCCACAATGGCTTGATCGGTAATGTCATTTACTTTCAGCACATCAATTTGCTTGTTTAATTGTTTTGTAATTTGTTCAGCTATCCGTTCGTCTTCAACATTGACAACAAACGTCATGCGCGAAATTCCTTCAATTTCTGTATGGCCAACGGTAATACTTTCAATATTGTAGTGACGTTTTGTAAATAACCCGGTAATGCGGTTTAAGACGCCTGGTCGGTTGTTGACGGTCATTGTAATGATTCGTCGCACGGTTTCACCCCCACCATTTCATGTAATCCTTTTCCTGGTGCTACCATTGGATAGACGTTTTCGTCTGCTTTGACATGGAAGTCTAACAATACTGGTTCAGAAAGAGAAAACGCTTGTTTTAGTACTTCTTTTGCTTCTTCTTCCGTTTTTGCGCGAAACGCTTTGATACGGTATGCTTCCGCGAGCTTCACGAAGTCTGGCTGGTTCGGAACGAGCGAATGCGAATATCGTTTGTCATAAAAGATTTCTTGCCATTGCCGCACCATGCCAAGCGACTGGTTATTAACGATGACGACTTTAATCGGCAAATTCAGTTCTTGGATGACGGACAATTCTTGCAATGTCATTTGAAACCCTGCATCGCCAACGATGGAAACGACGGTAGCGTGTTTGTCGGCTAGCTGCGCGCCAATCGCTGCTGGGAGACCGAAGCCCATTGTGCCAAGTCCTCCAGATGTCACCCAACGATTCGGCTGATTAAATTTGTAGTATTGTGCCGTCCACATTTGGTGTTGCCCAACGTCAGTCGTCACGACTGCGTCGCCGTTCGTTAGCTCGTAAATCATTTCGATTAATTTTTGCGGCTTCACCGTTTGGGCATCGTTTTTGTAAGCGAGCGGATAGTTCGTTTTCCACTCAGCTAGCTGCGCGAGCCATTCGGTAATGTCTGGGCGTTTGCCATCTTGATGAATCAACTCTTTGAGCGCTTCTTTCGCATCGCTTACAATCGGAATTTTTGTCGGTACGTTTTTGCCGATTTCGGCTGGGTCAATGTCGATATGCGCCACTGTCGCATTTGGTGCAAAATACTTTAAATTGCCTGTCACGCGATCATCGAAGCGCGCCCCAATATTGATCAACAAGTCACATTCGTATAGCGCCATGTTCGCGGTATACGTGCCGTGCATCCCCGCCATGCCAAGAAAGAGTGGATGATTGGCTGGGAAACCGCCAAGCCCTAACAGCGTGTGAATGACTGGAATGTTTTGTTGTTCAGCATATTGTCTTAACTCGTTTGAAGCGTTCGCATGAAGGACGCCTGCTCCTGCCAAAATGACCGGTTTTTTTGCTTGGCTGACCGCCTCGACAAGCTTGCGAATTTGCAAATGGTTCGGATGAACCGTTGGTTGATATCCAGGAAGATGAACGTCTTGCTCGTAGTCAAATTCTCCTTCTACGGTCGTCATATCTTTCGGGATATCGATTAGTACAGGCCCGGGGCGACCGGTTGTTGCGATGTGAAACGCTTCTTTAATGATTCTCGGTAGCTCTTGAATGTCGCGCACTTGATAGCTATGTTTTGTAATCGGCATTGTAATGCCGAGCACATCTGCTTCTTGAAACGCGTCGGAACCAATAACATTAGACGCTACTTGACCGGTGAAAACAACGAGCGGAATCGAGTCCATCATCGCATCAGTTAGCCCTGTGACAATGTTCGTCGCTCCCGGTCCAGACGTTGCGATGACGACGCCTGGTTTCCCAGAAATGCGCGCATATCCTTCGGCCGCATGAATGGCTCCTTGTTCATGGCGAGTTAAGACGTGAAATAGGCCGGAATCATACAGTTTGTCGTAAATCGGCAACACCGCTCCACCTGGATATCCGAAAATCACTTCGACCTTCTCCGCTTTTAATGCCTCAATCAGCATCAATGCTCCGCTCATTTTTGTCCTTTGTTTCCGCTGTTCCTCTACTTTCATCTTCGCCATTCGTCATCCTTCCTTCTCTTAATTTTTAAGATAAGAAAAGCGCAAAGCGCCCGCCTATCGGCGAAGATCGCACAAGCCCCACCGAGGAGGCTTTTGCCGCCGCAGTGTGGGGCGGAGCGACTCGAGCCGATGGCGCTTGGAGCTAGACAGCGCTCTACCCAATGGTAAGATTTTACACTTTCTTACCTTTCAATAAAAAAACCTTTCCACCCACCATGGCCATCCGTTTGGCCAAAGGGGCGAAAAGGCTTCCTTTCCGCGGTACCACCCTTCTTCATGGTCATTCGACCACCTCATGAGCAACTTCACAAGCTGCTCGTTTTAGTAACGAGTGGACGATTCCACCCGGCCAACTCTACTAGCTGATACGTTCAAGCTGGCGCTCCGAGGTGAGTTCATCAAGCGGCGGAACCACCGGTTTCCAGCTCCCCCGGCTCTCTGGAGATTCCTTTCCCGCTGACTACTTATCCTCTTCAACGCTTTTTCGTTATATTTTGTCATCGTGCATTAGCCGACGTTTGCGTTTGTTTGATAGACTTTAACTCCTTCAGAAACGACTCGTTGTCTAAATGCCTCAAGCAATCGCTTCGTATGAACGCCAGGCACACCGTCGCCGATGGTACGTCCGTCTACTTTCACAACGGCGATGACTTCCGCTGCCGTTCCTGTTAAAAACACTTCATCGGCGGTATAGACGTCATGGCGAGTAAACGGTTCTTCCTTGACGACATAGCCAAGTTCTTTCGCGATGTCGATAATCGCGTCGCGCGTGATTCCTTCGAGCGCTCCAACGTAGCCTGGCGGCGTATAAAGCACCCCGTTTTTCACGATAAAGACGTTATCGGCAGAACCTTCTGCGACATAGCCTTGGTCGTTAAGCATGAGCGCTTCGCTCACATTTGCTAAGTGCGCCTCGATTCTAACAAGCACGTTATTTAAATAATTGAGCGATTTTACTTTCGGGCTTAGCACGTCTGGACGATTCCGTCTTGTGGCAACCGTCACCACTTCAATTCCTGTTTCATATAAATGTTTTGGGAAGATCGCCAATGGTTCTACAATAATGACCACTTGCGGCTTCGGACATTTATATGGGTCGAGCCCTAAATCGCCGACACCGCGAGAAACGACGACACGAATGTAGGCATCTTGAAACTTATTTTTTTGGACAGCTTGCACAATCAAGTCGGTCATTTCTTCTTTTGTGTAAGGGATGTTCAATAAAATCGATTTTGCCGAGTTATACAGCCGATCAATGTGCTCTTTTAAGCGAAAGACATTGCCGCTGTAGACACGAATCCCTTCAAACACCCCATCGCCGTATAAAAACCCGTGATCATAAACCGAAATTTTCGCGTTTTCTTTCGTCACAAATTCATCGTTTAAAAAAATCCATTGCTCACTCAATGTTTTTCCCCTCTTCCCTTGCGATGTGCGCCCTTTTCATCTTTCTCTATTTCGTTTGATTTATTTGAAAATTATAATAAGCCCAAAATAAGGAAGAGTCAATACTATTTTTTGAATATTT
>NZ_JAILZV010000114.1 GCF_023512315.1 Anoxybacillus sp. | reverse complement strand
GCTTTTTTTATCATTCATTGCGTAAAATCAACAAAAAATCGGGGTACGTCTTTAAAACTTTTGACAGTACCATGGAAGAAAAGGAAGTGAATGTATGATTTATCTCCATTTGGTCGTCTTGCCTCTCGTCTCAGGGCTATGGTTTTTCAATGTTGTGTTGTTGTTGAAAAAATTGCATGACGGTCAAAACATTCATAATGAAACCGTGTTAGGTACGATGTTGACGATGATTTTTGTTTTTTTCCTCATGTATGCATGGCTTGGGGTGTCATGAATGCTTGACAATACCGGCGTAATAGATAAAAATCACACAAAGCGTTCAGAGGATGGAACAGGCAGCCATCACCCTTGGTGGAGATGCGGGAGTGCCAACCCGCCTGCAGTTTTGTGAATGGAGTCGATCCATAGCGGGAGAGGCTATGGGTTTTTTTGTTTGATCAACATGATTGTATCCTTCTTTAAGGGTTAGTAGTATGTATACGCCAACATCTAAATTTAAGTGATGACGTGAAAAACACTTGAAACGCCATATTAGTCTATAGAATGTAAATATATTGTATAATGATGAAGTAAATGTTATGGGACGCTTCAAATACATTAAAAAGAACCCATAGTGTCTGTTTAGAAGCGATATTCTGTCCGGCTTGTTGGGTAATGGAAGGAGGATTTCAATGGTTAAAACAGACATTGGTGAATATATCGTGGGCGGCTATTTGAAGGTGATTAAACATTGTGACTTTGTTGATTATAACGTGCGTATGCCAGGAGGCGGATTGAAAGGATTGAGCGAACTAGATGTCGTCGGGTTGGATTTTAAGACGAAAACTGCCTATCTTTGTGAAGTGACGACACATATACGCGGCTTGCTTTATGGCAATAATCAAACGACAGTGGAAAAAATTAAACAAAAACATGAGGTACAAAAAGAATATGCGGAACTTCTACTGCAGGACTTTCCAAACCGCGTGTATATGTTTTGGTCACCATATGTACCTGAAGGGTATGTTACAACAGAGTTGCGTAAAATTGATTCATTACAACTAGTTATTAATAAAGACTACACTCGATGTATCGAAGAAATGAAGGTGTTTGCGGCCCAAAACACGAACGATCTCGGAAACCCGTTTTTGAGGATGTTGCAAATTTTGGAGCATTTACGGTGAAGTCGCTCAGCCCCATTTCAAGTACAGTCGCTAACATAAATGAACGAAGAGAAGATATGAACCATATTCTTTTGGTCGAGGTTCACTGTCACGTCCATTGTCAATTGAAACGGATTTACGATCAAGGAAAGAGGTCTGTGCATATGAAAAAAGACCGCTATATTTATCCGGCTATTTTCGACTATGACAGCGATGGAATATGTGTTGAGTTTCCTGATCTTCCCGGTTGCTTTACATGCGGAGATAAAGAGGAAGAAGCGTTGCAAATGGCAAAAGAGGCGTTGGCATTGCATTTATAAGGATTAGAACAGGAGAACGAAGTGATTCCTGGGCCTTCCAAATTGTCGGACATTCAATACAAAAATAACAAAACCGTTGTCTTTATTGAAGTATGGATGCCGACTTTTCGCTATAAAATGAAAAAAAGGTGTTAACCATTCCACAACGGTTTGATCATTTATTTGTAAACGATTCACAAATCCTGCAAGATGCATGAAAGGAGTATTTACGTGCTCAAGAGAATGGAATGCCCCCTTTCTTGGCGATGAGGGAGGGGGCTTGTGGTGTTTTTAAAAATGATAAATGTAGAAATGTCATGTTTTGTCGAATGTCTGTTCTTGTAAAATAATGTCGGGTATAATAAGACGTAGATAGTGTGTTCGGATATATAGGGGGGTTTGTAGTGACAACGCCATACCAAAGCCAATACTTCGCTTACGAGCTAACTCGGCAACATTCTTCACGTTCAATCGGTCGGTTAAGTCAGTCATTAATTAACGCTACAGTTGATTTAAACCCTCATCAGGTGGAGGCTGCGTTATTTGCTTTTCGCGCTCCGCTTGAGCGAGGCGCCATTTTAGCCGATGAAGTCGGGCTCGGAAAAACGATTGAAGCAGGGCTCATTATTAGCCAATTGTGGGCGGAGCGAAAGCGCAATATCCTTATTATTGTACCGCCACCACTAAGGAAGCAATGGAATCAAGAACTTTGGGAGAAATTTTATATCCCGTCGATCATTTTGGAAAGTAAAAACTTTAATGAAATGGCGCGTTTAGGACACCGCAATCCTTTTTTGCAACAAGATCAAATTGTCATTACTTCTTACCAATATGCACGCAATAAAGCGGATATGTTACAAAAAGTAAATTGGGATTTAATTGTTTTCGACGAAGCACATCGCATGCGAAATGTGTATAAAAAATCAAATAAAATTGGGCGTACGTTACGAGCAGCAACAGCTGGCTACCCGAAAATTTTGCTCACGGCCACCCCATTGCAAAACTCATTAATGGAGTTATATGGGCTGATTAGCTTTATCGACCCACATATTTTCGGGGATGAAACGACATTCCGGCGCCAGTTTGCGCGTGGGGCAAAAGAAATGTCAGATGCGGATTTTCTCGATTTGAAACGACGCATTAAACCTGTTTGCCACCGGACGTTGCGGCGGCAAGTAACGGAGTATGTCAACTACACGCAACGCATCCCGATTACGCAAGAGTTTATGCCGACGAACAATGAATGGGAATTGTACGAAAAAGTATCCGCGTATTTGCAGCGGGAACAACTTTTTGCGTTGCCAACAAGCCAGCGGGCGCTAATGACGTTAGTTGTCCGAAAATTGCTTGCTTCTTCTTCGTTTGCAATTTCTGATACGCTATATTCCCTCATTCAACGACTTGAACAATTATTAAGGGATTTAGAACGAGGAAAACTTGAGACAGCAGCAGAATGCTCTGACGTTTACGAAGATGTAGATGAATTTAGTGAAACAGCAGAAGAATGGGAAGAAGAGGAGCAGCCAATACATAACGGGTTGTCATTTTCTGAAATGAAGCAGCTGATTTTACAAGAGAAACAAGAACTAGAACAATATTATGAGCTCGCGAAATCGATTCGGGAAAATTCAAAAGCAGAAGCGCTATTAATCGCTCTCGAAAAAGGATTTGAGAAATTAAAAATGATAGGCGCGAATGAAAAAGCCGTTATTTTTACCGAATCGCGCCGAACGCAAGCGTATTTGCGCGAATTTCTTGAACGAAATGGATATGCGGGGAAAATTGTGGTATTTAATGGGAAAAATGAAGATGAACAGGCAAAACAAATTTATGCAGAGTGGCTAGAAAAACATCAGCACAGCGACAAAATAACTGGCTCAAAAACAGCGGATATGCGGGCAGCCCTCGTAGAGTATTTTAAAGAGCAGGCATCGATTATGATTGCAACAGAATCAGCATCAGAAGGAATTAACCTGCAATTTTGCAGCTTAGTTGTCAACTATGATTTGCCATGGAATCCGCAGCGGATTGAACAGCGGATCGGTCGCTGCCATCGATATGGACAAACCCATGATGTCGTTGTCATTAATTTTTTGAACCATAAAAACGAAGCCGATAAAAAAGTGTATGAAATTCTTTCTGAGAAGTTCCGGCTGTTTGAAGGAGTTTTTGGCTCTTCGGATGAAGTGCTAGGTGCGCTTGAATCAGGCGTCGATTTTGAAAAGCGAATTCAACAAATTTATCAAACATGCCGCACAGCAGAGGAAATTGAGCAAGCGTTTAAACAATTACAAGCAGAACTAGATGAGCAAATTCAACTGAAGATGAAAGAAACGCGTATGCACTTGTTAGAGAATTTCGACGATGAAGTGCGGGAGAAACTGCGAGATCATTACCACCAGACAAGTTTGCATCTTAATCGGATGGAGCGCTATCTTTGGAGTTTATCTAAGTATGAAGGTGCAAAAGAAGCGGTATTTAACGATGAAACATTAAGTTTTACGAAAGACGATGAAACGTATCAAATGATATCGCAAGCGAAAAAACAAGAGCGTTCAAACGTCCATCATTATCGTTTTTCTCATCCATTGGCGCAAAAATGGATCGAACAGGCAAAAAGCCGCCAGCTTATCCCAAAAGAAATTACTTTCCGCTATTCGGATTATGAGGGAAAAGTGACGATTTTGGAACAATTGATTGGGGAAGAAGGATGGCTGTCGTTAGATTTGCTTCATGTTCAATCGTTGGAAAACGAGCAGCATTTGATTTTTTCAGCAATTGATTTAGAAGGGGAGCAACTCGATCAAGAAATTTGTGAAAAAATGTTTGAATTGCCTGCTGTGGAAGGAGAAGAAATCGAACTTTCCGAATCAATTAGCAATACGCTTCGTCGTATTAGTGAAGCACAGCAGCAATCGATTTTAAACGACATCATGGAGCGGACATCTGCCTATCTCGATGCAGAATTAGAAAAATTAGAAAAATGGTCACAAGACTTGAAAAATAAGCTCGAAAAAGATATAGATGAAATGACGGTGGAAATCGAGCATTTGAAGCGGGAGGCGAAATTAACCCGCAATCTTGCCGAAAAGCTAGAAATGAATAAGCAAATTAAAGAGCTGGAAAAAAAGCGAAATGAAATGCGACGAAGCCTTTATGGCCAGCAAGATGAAATTGATGAACAAAAAGACCGGCTGTTTGAAGAAATCGAGAAAAAACTTGAACAACGCACCGCAACCGAACACCTATTTATTATCAAATGGAGAATCGTATAGCAACAGGAGGGAGTACATTGGCACAAAAACTAGAGTTAACGTGGATTGGCAAAGGCGAGCAGCCAAAGCTCGAACCGCGCATTCTTCTCGAAGATCCGGAACTTTCTTATCACGCGAAAGAACGAGTGACGGAAAATGATATTTTTGATAATCGGTTAATTTTCGGAGACAACTTGCTGGCGTTGAAAGCGTTGGAGCAGGAGTTTTCTGGTAAAATAAAATGTGTTTTTATCGATCCTCCATATAATACTGGGAATGCTTTTGAACACTATGATGATGGTTTAGAGCATTCCATTTGGTTAAATATGATGAAGAGCAGGCTTGAAATATTAAAAAATTTATTATCCGTTGATGGTTCTATTTGGGTAGCCATTGATGATAATGAAATGGCTTACTTGAAGGTTCTTATGGATGAGATTTTTGGGAGAAATAATTTTTTAGGAACAGTTATTTGGCAGCATAGTATTCAAGCCAAGGGCTATAAAGGGAAATTTTCTGTACATCATAACTATATTCTTTGTTATAAGAAATCTGAGGTTTTTGAATTAGGGACTCTTGAGAGATCTGAAGAGCATAATAAAGCGTACTCTAATCCTGATAATGATCCTAGAGGTCCATGGAGAACAGGTGATGTTAGAAATTCATTATATAGGCCTAATTTAATATATGACATTGTCACTCCATCTGGGAAAATTATCAAATCTCCAGAAAACGGGTGGAGATGGAGCAAGGAAACATTGGAGGAAAAAATCAAATCAGGAGAAATTATTTTTTCAAAAAATGAAGATAGAATAATCCGAAAAATATATCTTAAAGACCAAGAAGGTAGGGTTCCTGAAACAATATGGTTCGGAAATGAGGTTGGAACTACCCGTGAGGCTAATAAAGAGATAAAAAATTTATTTCCTGAGGATATTTTTCCAACACCGAAACCCGAACGTTTAATACAACGAATTATTCATTTAGCAACTAACGAAGGCGACTGGGTTCTTGATTCGTTTGCCGGCTCTGGTACGACTGGTGCAGTGGCGCACAAGATGGGACGGCGTTGGATTATGATTGAACTTGGGGAGCATTGCCATACGCATATTATTCCGCGGATGAAGCGAGTCATTGATGGAACCGATCAAGGCGGAATTAGTAAAGCGGTCAATTGGCAAGGCGGCGGCGGTTTCCGCTATTATAAACTAGCGCCAAGCTTATTAAAGAAAGACAAATTCGGCAATTGGATTATCAACCCAGAATATAACGCCGAAATGCTTGCGGAAGCGATGTGTAAACATGAAGGGTTTACGTACAATCCAGACCCGCACGTTTTTTGGAAACAAGGTCAATCGACGGAAAATGATTTTATTTTCACAACAACGCAGCTTGTCACTCATCAGATGGTCGCTGGCATTGTAGAACAAATGAAGGAAAATGAAACGCTGCTCATTTGCTGCAAGGCATACAATGTCAATGTCGATGAATTTCCGCAAATCACCATTAAAAAATTGCCACAAGCGATTTTAAATAAATGCGAATTTGGCCGTGATGATTACAGCTTGAATGTCAATAACTTGCCAATGAAAGAAAGAGAACCAGAACAATTGGAGCTATTTTAGGGGGAAGAGGTCATGAATCGTATCGTTAACGCTATTTCATCCCGTCTTAGCTTGCGTAAACCACAGAAAGAGTCGTTAGAAATTCTTGCCGAAGTGATTGAACACTTCGGCTTAAATAAACAAAACGATCCCCAATCATTACAAGAGAAGTTAGCTGCTGTTAACGCGAACTTTCCAAGCGTAACAGATTTTGAACGCGAATTCCCTTCGCTCTGTTTTGCGTTGGCAACAGGCGTCGGGAAAACACGGCTGATGGGGGCGTTTATTGCTTATTTACATATGGCGAAAGGAATTCGCAACTTCTTTGTGTTAGCACCGAACTTAACGATTTATGAAAAATTAATTCAAGATTTTACACCAAATACACCGAAGTATGTATTTAAGGGGCTTTCATCGTTCGCAAATAAACAGCCAAATATTATTACAGGGGATAACTATGAACAACAAGCCCTCTTTTTAGAAGATCCTCTAGCTGTAAATATTAATATTTTCAATATATCTAAGATTAACAGCGAAGTAAGGAGCGGAAAATCGCCGCGTATTAAACGGTTAAGTGAATATTTAGGACAGAGCTATTACGATTATTTAAAATCGCTTCCTGATCTTGTGCTTCTAATGGACGAATCGCATCGTTATCGCGCAACAGCGGGAGTAAAAGCAATAAACGAATTAAACCCGATTCTTGGTTTGGAATTAACCGCGACGCCGCAAGTCGAGAGCGGAAGCAAAACGATTCCGTTAAAAAACGTGATTTACAGCTATCCTCTTTATAAAGCGATGGAAGATGGGTATGTAAAAGAACCTGCGGTTGCCACAAGGGAAAATTTCAATCCAGAGAAGTTAAGTCAGGAGCAGTTAGAACGGTTAAAACTTGAAGATGGCGTTCGAGTTCATGAGGAAACAAAACTAGAATTAGAACTATATGCGCGTGAAAACAACGAAAAATTAGTGAAGCCGTTTATTCTTGTTGTGGCTCAAGATACGAAACATGCAGAAGATCTCATGAATATGATGGAAAGCGACGACTTTTTTGGAGGGCGTTATAAAGGGAAAGTGATTACCGTCCATTCCAATCAGCGTGGGGAAGAAAAAGATGAAACCATTAAGGAGCTGTTAGCGCTTGAAGACCCTCATTCAAAAGTAGAAATTGTTATCCATGTGAATATGCTAAAGGAAGGTTGGGACGTTACCAATTTATATACGATTATTCCACTTCGTGCGGCAAACTCAAAGACGCTAGTCGAACAATCTATTGGTAGGGGTCTTCGTCTTCCATATGGAGAACGAACACGTGTGCCGGCGGTTGATCGTTTAACAATTATTGCCCATGATAAATTCCAAGAAATTATTGACGAAGCAAACAACCCTAATTCTATTATTCGCCGTGGCGTTGTCATTGGTCGTGATATAGCGCAGACAGAGAAGAAAATGGTTGTTGTGGAATCAAACGTAGAAGCTACGCTTATTGAACAACTTGTCGGTGAAAATAAACCTGTTACTCCTGAGGAAGAAAAGAAAATTGAACTAAAGAAAAGTATTGCAGAAACTGTGGTGAAAACGATTGCTAATAAACAAACGTTGTATAGTTCCAAACAATTAAAAGACCCGTCAGTTCAACAACAGATTATTCACGAAGTCAATGAACTTTACACATCGTCCCAGTTGTCTTGGTTTGAAGAAGAGCCACAAGAAATCGTCGAAAACATGGTGGCAAAGGCGGTTGAACTAATTCCAGATTTGACGATTGAAATTCCAAGGGTGATTTTACAACCGACGGGCGACATTTCATGGGGGTATTACGATTTTGATTTAGATTGTAGCGTGATCCCGAAATTACAGCAAGTTGCCGAAAATATTTTAATTGAGCATTTACGTACGCATGAAAGAGAATGGTTGCAAATTAAAAAAGACGTCCGAGAAGCAGAAGAGCATTTAGAAAATTATATTGTGTTTCATCTCATAGATTATCCAAACATTTCGTACGATGATCATGCGGAATTGTTATATAAACTATCAGGACAACTGATTGGCTATCTTCGCAGTTATTTGAAAGAAGAAGATGTAAAAAATGTTGTCGTCTACAATGCCAAACGACTAGCTCAACTTATTTATGCGCAAATGAAAGCACATTATTATGAAGAGCAAACGAATTATGAAGTGATTGTTCGGGTAGGATTCGACACATTAAAGAGCAACGTAGTAACCGTCGATGCTGATGAAGAAGTGCGCGATTTTCGCCAACCGATTACGAATAAATCCTCGATTCGTGGCATGTGCTTTGGCGGCTTTACAAAATGCTTATATCGAACGCAAAAGTTCGAATCCGACGCCGAACGTAGATTCGCCGTCATTTGTGAAAGTGATCCATCTGTTTTAAAATGGTTGAAGCCGACACAAAACCATCTCAAAATTTACTACAACCAGACAAAAGCATACATCCCAGACTTTATTGTTGAAACGATTGACAAAATGTATATATGTGAGATCAAAGCGGCCAATAAAATCGAAGACGATAAAGAAGTTAAAGCAAAAGCGAAAGCAGCAATCACGTGGTGCCAACACGCTTCCGACCATGCCCGCGAAAACAGCGGAAAAGAATGGGTTTACCTATTGATTCCACATGATGACGTTGACTCAAATAAGACGATAAAAGGGGTAGAGGCGTTATATAGGCAAAATTAAGAAGACAAGAATACAACTTGTTTATGCGTGAGGTACCCCACGATTCACATTAATTCTGTGAATTGTGGGGAAAATTCACATCGGAACCACACAGTGCAAAAAAGAAGATGGTCAATCTTTGATTAAATTGACCATCTTCCACTAACTATTGTTCTTAATATGCGTATTGTTCTATAGGACTCTTTATTTTTTATTCAAAGCAAGAAAAACAATAAAAAACACCAATCACTCTTTTATATAAAATACGCTCTAAACTATAAACCAAGATATTACTATTATGCATAATTTATTCATGTTCTTTTATAAAGATATCATACATTTTTGAAAAAGTCAACAGACTTTTTTAAAAATGAGCTGTGAACGATGATTGTGTACCAACGACTTGTTGTATTGGCTCTTCTTTAAATAGAAAATTAATCCACTCAGTATCTGGGCGTGCAATTCTTCTTGAGTTCATATAGGCCCAGTCCAATGGGAGTACTGTTTTTGCTATATAAGCATTATCTTGTTTTTCAACGACCAAAGCTAAATCTACATTAATTTTATCTTTGATGCACAGAGGTAGTAACAGTTGAATTTTAGCTTCACCTGTCTGTTTGTTGGTATAAAACTGTGGAATAGCAGTTTTGTAATTTCTCATAGCTTTTTTTTCTGCATGTTTAACAGCACTTTCCAAAGGTAACTATTCAACCGTTACATAGAAAAAGTTTACGAACTCTGGTTTATTCTCGCTCCCCTTGTCTATACTAGTACCA